>JAPPDN010000305.1 GCA_028824575.1 Candidatus Poribacteria bacterium
CTTTACGATATGGGCGCGGGGAGCAAAGCACGCGGCTGGATCGTCTATATGGGGTGGGAGACGTTTAACCGACTGCAAACGTGGCTTGTGAGTCCACGCGAGACCAGCGGACCGGAACTCGGTGTTATCGGCAGCAGTTTCCTGTTTACGATATTCTTGATGATTATGAAGATCCGGTTTCTCTGGTGGCCCCTACATCCGGGTGGCTATGTGCTTGTGAGTGGGACGGGGATGGGTGGCTTGTGGTTTCCGATATTTTTAAGTTGGTTGGCAAAAGCGGTTGTGCTGAAGATTGGCGGCGTGAAACTCTACCGGCAAGCCGTGCCGTTCTTTCTGGGATTAATCTTGGGGGATTATACGCTCGGATGCGTCTGGAGTCTCATTGGACTGGTGCTGCAGATGCCGACATATATTGTGTGGCATTGACGGATTAAAGATGGGTGTGAGTTTCTTATTGCGCCCTCCTAATTTCGCCTCTCTACTTCAGGGGGTTTCCGTTCTCCTCGAACGGCTTGACGCACCTCGGTGCAAATGTGCATCGCATGCGCAGCGTCCTCAGCAGTCGCTGATTTTCCGGGATAGCGAAAATCCACTGCGTGTCTGGAGAGTCTCGAAAGGTCAGTCCGCCATGCCCGCCAAGTCGGGATAGTCGGGCCAATTAGGTTTAATAGTGCTTCTAAATTGTGTGTCCGCGTAAACGGAATATCCGCCTCCTGAAGCCATGCCTTTAAGTATTTTTCGATACACTGTTGCGCGTGGAAACAGATAATATCTCTGCTTGAGGTCGGGACCTGTTGGAGCAGCTTCGCGGTATCGTAATCGTCCTCAGCCTTTTGTGCCCACTCCAGTGTCAACGGATTCATAAAGCACTTTTCCTTTTTCATAGGTTTCTTGGAGAACCCGCCAGCGTTATAAAGCACCTCGCCTCTTTCAGTGATTTCACGAAGAAACCAGTCGTTATAGGAGACTCGATACGCAATTTCTTTCGGTGAACGCACCATCAAATCCATACGAAAGCGGTCTGGAATCCGTTCCCCGATCTCCACAGCCTGGCGCCGCGTCTCCGATTCGGGTATATCCATAACGACCAGCAAGTCAACATCCGACTCTTCTGTGGGAGTGCCATAAGCATAAGAGCCGAACAGAATCACCTGTAGTGGTGCGAATTCGCGCACGATGTCGTCGCAAGTGGCTTGAATGTCTTGTCGCGTAACCATGATGGCTCTCTCCCTTCGGTTGTTAACATTCCTGACAGGTATTGTAGCATATTACTGTACGAAAATCTACACCTAATTTTCTCTTGACAGTGCCTGTCGAATGTGTTATCATTCCTTGATTTTCAGGACTTGCGCAGACAGGCAATAAATCCGCTTACTCCGAACATATACACATTTATGAAAACAACACATAATATCCTTTTCCAAGACGCACGAAATTTGAAAGAAATCCTTCGTAAAGTTTGTAGGAGAATCCATTAAATTTGAAAAAGACAGCTCTAAAGGAGATGCGAGAATGGCTCACGTTTGGAGAAAAAAATATAAAAGCAGCAGTAGAATCTTGGATAAATTCTACACAAAACAGGAAGTCGTCAAAAGGTGTTTAGAGGAAGTAGATAAATTACCTTACACATACGATTGCGTGATAGAACCCTCTGCGGGAGATGGTGCCTTCTATAAAAATATCGAACATGAGACCAAAATAGGAATTGATATTGATCCGCAGCATGATGAGATTATCAAAGGTGACTGGTTCAATTACAATGTTAGTGAAATGTACGAGCGCGTATTGGTTATAGGGAATCCACCGTTTGGTCAATATCAAAAACTATCTTCAGAATTTATATCGCACGCCCTCTCGTTTAGTAATGTCCAAACAATTGCTTTTATTTTACCAAATGTTTATAGAAAACATACACGGCAAAAAATATTACCTTATGATTGGAGAATAGTCTCTATCACTGAATTAGAAAGGGATTGCTTTACACTCGAAGGGAAGGCATATCACGTGCCCGCAAGTTTCTTCATCTTTGATAAATCAGAAGGAGAAGATTTAAGAGTTGATCCGAATGCCTACACAGAAACGAATGATTTTAAATTCTCCAATAAAGATGATTTTGACATATTTGTATTCGGTGCTTCTCCAAAAAGAATCACAAAAACGCCGACACCAAACAATCGAGGCTACTTCCTTAAGTCAAAAATCCCAGTAGAAGATTTAATATCCAGAATCAAAGCGGTTGATTGGAACGGAAATTCTTGTGCAAATGGCGGTGTATATTGGCTAACAAAATTTGAATTTCTGGAACAATATATAAAATGCCACGAGCCGAATAGAACTGAAGAAAGCCAGCGGAGCTTGTTTGATCTCCTTTAGGTTGAACATGTTAAATGCTATGAACGGGAAAGCATTAAATGAAACGATAAGTTTCATATTAGAAAATATAGATAGCAGTAGAATCGTGATGGATAGCGTAGCAAGCATTAGGGATAAATTAATTGATTTAACCATTGAAGAACAAGTTATTTCTGAACAGGACTTTTACAAAATAAGTAGTGTTCTGTCCACACAGTCAAGGAGTCCTTTGTGGGAAAACTATTTCATAAAGAAGCACGATTGTGAAAGAGTTAGTAAAAATGAGGATAGAGGAGATTTTAAAAAGAACGGCAGATACTACGAGTATAAAAGCTCTGGTTACAATCTGGATAATTCTGTTAATATGCTTCAAATTAGGCCCTGGCAGGATTGTGATTATATTATTCAGTCAGTCTCTGATGATGGGGCAACCACATTTGTTTTAACACATGCGGAAATGATGTTGGAAATGAAAAAGCTTAAAGCTTCTCCCGCTCATGGAACTCGAAAAGCTTTAGAAGATAATAAAACTATAGAATACATGATGGCTGTAAAAAGAGGTTCCGCGGATTGGGATAGGTGGATTAACAACTATCGCAAAGAGGATGATATTTTTGATCGTGAAACAAAATAAAAGAAAAGATCGAAGTATTATGAATATTTTGATCGCATAGATTTTCTACAGAAACGTCGCCCCGCTGGAGTTTCAGAAGAGATATGCTCATTTACAACTCCCTTTTTGTTTCTTGTCCCTTGTACTGCAACTGATACAACCGATAATAGATACCACCCTGTTGTAATAATTCGTTATGCGTGCCGGTTTCACGGATTTCGCCGCGGTGCATGACGATAATCTTATCCGCATTCTGGATCGTCGAGAGCCGGTGCGCGATGACGACGGAGGTCCGATTTTCCATCAGACGGCTCACCGCATCTTCAATCAGGAGTTCAGTTTCGGTGTCAACGCTTGAAGTCGCCTCGTCAAGAATAAGTACACTCGGATCCGAGGCTAATGCCCGTGCAAAGGCAACTAACTGCTTCTGTCCGACGGATAACCCAGCACCATCTTCTTTAATCTCTGTACCGTAAACCTCCGGCATCTTCTGCACAAACCTGTCCAAATGTACATCTTCCGATGCACGTTTCACCTGCTTCGCCGAAATCGATGGGTCTCCTAAAGTGATATTCCGCTCAACTGAATCCGAAAAGAGGAAGATATTCTGTTGCACGATACTAATTGCGCCTCGTAGATCCTCCAAGTTCATCTCCCGGATATCAACGCCATCAATGAGGATTTGCCCCTTGTTGATCTCATAGAACCGGCAGAGCAGATTGATAATAGAGGTTTTCCCTGCCCCCGTATGCCCAACGAGTGCCACCTTCTCACCGGGTTTTACCTTGAATGAGACATCCCGTAGCACGTAGTCATCATCGTTATAGGCGAACCAGACGTTTTTGAATTCAATCTCGCCTTTCAGACTGTCGGTGCCAGTTTTAGGCACTGCAGAAATAATAGACGGCTGCGTATCAAAGAGTTGGAAAATCCGTTCCGAGGATGCCATCGCGTTTTGGAAGATGGTATATTTTTCGCTCAGTTCGCGGATGGGCCAGAAGAACTGTTGCGCGTAGCCCATGAACATCACCAGTCCCCCAAAGGTCAGTGCATTTTGTATAATTTGTCCCCCACCATACCAGATAATCACGGCTGTTGCGAGCGATGCCGTTACCTCTATCAGCGGGTGAAAGATCGAAAAATAGAAGATGCTCTTCAGGTTGGCAGCGAGATAGCGCCGATTACGCTCGTTGAAGCGGAGATGGCTCCGTCGTTCTTGTGCGAACAGCTTCATCGTTGTCATACCGACGATGTTTTCTTGTAGAAAAGCATTGATGCGCGCAAGCTGCTTCCGTTGTTCTCGGAAGGCACGACGCGAATAGATCTGATAAACAAGCGTTGCGCCGAAAATAATTGGGATCACGGTAAACGTCACGAGTGCGAGCTTCCAATTATAGAGAAGCATCACGACGACAATTCCACAGATACGGAGCAGATTCGCGAAGATAGTAATCACACCGGAGGAAAAGAGTTCGTTGAGGACTTGAACATCTCCCATAACGCGGGTCATCAACCTACCGACCGGATTTTTATCAAAAAACTGTACGTCCAAGCGCTGTAAATGCGAAAAAAGCCCCTGACGGAGATCGTGCATTACATGTTGCCCGATCATCTGTGTGCGATACTCTTCAGAGTACCCGAACACGAACAGACTCATCAGTGAGAACACGTAAAGCATCGCGATTGTACTTAAGCCTTCTTGTACACCGGGGGTAATATAGTCATCAATGGCAAGCTGCATCAGAAACGGTCCTGCCAATTGCGAGAGTGTATTCCCGACCATGAGAAATCCGATGATGAGCAGCTGGACTTTGTAGGGTTTGAGGTATGAAAGGAGGCGCCGCATTAGCACCCGGTCATAAACTTTTCCGAGGTCTTGTTCTTCATCGCTATATTCGTATAGGTCGCTTCCCATGCCAAACATTGGTGGATTTCCCCTTTGATAACACGTCGTTGCTCGGCGCGCTTACAAACTGCGCTTGCATCTGCGTAAGTTATAGTTTCTCAAGTTCCTCTTGTAGGAGTTGTGTTTCATAGATTCCGGCATAAATCCCGTTCTGTTCGAGGAGTTGTTCGTGTGTGCCTCCCTCAACAATGCTGCCCTCGTCAAGAACAACAATATGATCGGCATCCTTGACAGTAGAGATACGGTGCGAAATGAGGATAGTCGTGCGATCCTTCATAATTTCGGTGAGCCGACTGAGAATCGTGTCTTCTGTTTGTGTATCCACATTTGCAAATGCGTCGTCAAGGATCAGAATTTTCGGTTTAATGATAATCGCGCGGGCGAGTGCGGTCCGTTGGCGTTGCCCCCCTGAAATTGTCATCCCACGTTCACCGAGGAAGGTTTCTAACCCGTCGGGGAACTCCTCAATCTGTTCAAGGAGATCCGCGGTGTGCGCTGCGTCTTTTATCTGTGCCTCGTCTGGTGTTTCGAGACCGTAGGCGATATTATTTTGTAAATAGTCAGAGAAAAGGAACGGTTCCTGCTCGACGACCCCGACGCTGGCGCGGAGTACATTTAACGGTATATCCTGAATGTCTACGCCATCGACAAAGACGGTGCCACGTGCTGCTTGACGGATGCGTGGAATGAGGTTGACAAGCGTAGATTTCCCGGACCCCGTTCCACCGACAATCGCAAGCGTCTTACCGCGTTCAATTTTGAGGTTAATGCCCTTAAGCACAGGCGTTCCATCGGGATACGCAAAATTAAGGTCTCTAAATTCGATCTCACCTTCAATATCTTTGATCCCCCATTTCACCTGCTCGCCATCGAAGATTTCAGGCTTCTCATTGAGAATCGCTTGGATGCGCCCCATAGACGCTGCGCCGCGTTCAAAGGTGTTGACGATGAAGCCGAGGGTAATCATCGGACGGATAAGCATCATGAGATAGGCGTGGAAGGCGACGAAATCGCCGAGCGACATTTCGCCATTGATGACCCGGAGCCCACCCATCCAAAGCAGGACGACAATACCGATCCCTGGCAAACAGCGGAAGATTGGGAAAAAGAAAGTCATCAGTCGGATCTGTTCGTGGTTACGGTCAACAAATTCTTGGTTCAATTCCTGAAAGTGTTCGATTTCGCTTGCTTCGAGTGTGTACGCTTTCACGACGCGGACCCCGGATAAATTCTCCTGCACTTTGGTGTTCAACGTTGAGAACGCCTCTTGGATTCGCTCATAACGTGCATGTAACCGTTTTCCAAGAAAGCGAATCAGGAGTGCGAGCACTGGATAGGGCAGCAGTGCGACAAGCGTCAAACCTACATCAATACGAAGCATAATGGTGAGTGCGAGTCCGAAAAATACGATTGCGTCTGCTGTATACATGACAGCACTGCTCAGCACCATTCTGATGGCGTTTAGATCACTCGTTGCCCGCGTCATTAGGTCGCCAGTACGGACGTTATCGTAATACGCAGCAGAAAGTTTTTGGAGATGAAGAAAGAAATCGGCACGGAGGTGGAACTCCATCTGCCGCGCGACACCTTGGATGGTGCGCCGTTGGATGAAGCGTAGGATACCCGCAAAGAGCGCGATCCCAAAGATAAGTAGCGCGAAAAAGAGGATGCGTTCCGGAGAGATCGTAAAGGGTGGCCCCACATAATCCGGATCATAAGCACTTTTCCAAGCGAGGCCTAACTCATCAACAACCGTCTTGAGGATTTGGGGGCTAATCAGGAGAAGCACATTCGTCACGACCACAAGAAAGAAACTGAATATAATGGCGTACCGGTACCGAATGACATACTTCTTAAGACCGAATAGACTACGAATGGTGAAACTCCTTTTGGGCAGGTAAACCGCGCGTGATTATTTTATATTTTGACGTAAATGTTAGATATGTGTTTAATCAAGTTTTCGGTCATAGTAAGAAGCCTCTTTCTGTAGGATCGAGCTGTGCTTGCGACTTCTGGAAATGTATGTTCTGTAGGAGCGAGCTGCGCTCGAGATTCTTGGGAAGTGTGTGAAGGTGCATCCAAAGATGTGCATAGATGAACCATTATCTGTATAGGGTGTAACGAAATCTATCTATGCAACCTTTATTACAAAGAACTATCATTAAGGAGTCAATATGAAACAAAATCGAAGACCGGCACCATTCAATGTTGTGCCGAGTGACACCGAAGGAATTACATGGGCATTACCAGAAGGCGCAATCGCCCGACTTGGGAAAGGAATTGCATTGTCCAGTGGAGGACCAAAACTGGGACTCCCTCCCGGCGGCGTGTATTTCGCCGTTCAAACCCGTATAGGTCTCTGGTGGTATGAAATGTCGTCAAAGTCGCCTATAGCATTGTGGGAAACAGAGCGCGGAATGATCTCCACTGTCGATTTCTCGCAAGATGGTGAGTGGATTGCTATCGCCAATTACGACGGTATCATTAAGGTGGTGGATATTCAGAGTGGTGAATGCCTCACGCAGATGAAGCGGACGGAAGAACATAATATCTATTGGCGCATTAACTTTTCTCCGGATTGTAAATGGATCGCCACCGCGAATTTTAGCGGCATCGTTGAAGTGTTAGATGTCCATCGCGGTGTGTGCATCGCAGAGATGGATCGAGGTGAACGTGAAGTTGTATCAGCTGATATTTATGGATTGGAATTCTCCCCAAATGGACAGTACGTCGCTGCGACTGCAGATAATCTTGGCACAGAAGGCACACAAACTTACATCTGGGACCCTGAGACAGGCAAGTTAATTTTCAAGTTTGCGGGTGGAAATTTTAGCTTCTCTCCAGACAGTTGTCTACTGGCAGGAGTGACCTCTGACGATCCCATTGGTGATGCCGATCCTATTAATCAGTACATTCCAGTCTG
>JAPPDN010000335.1 GCA_028824575.1 Candidatus Poribacteria bacterium
CCAACGAAGTTGAAGGACCGGAAATTTGCGCCCTCTCTCGCGTTGTAGAGAAAGACATTACGGCCGCATGGAAAGCGATTGAGGACGCACCGCGCGCCCGTATCCACACGTTTGTCGGCACATCACCTATCCACATGGGGCGTATCACGCGAACGACCCCTGAAGATACACTCCGGATGGCAACGGATGCTGTTGCCTATGCTAAGAGTCTCTGTGAAGGACACTCAGATGCGCATGTGGAATTTTCGCCGATGGACGCGGGACGGACAGAATTGGCGTTCCTTTATGAGGTCGTTGAAGCGACTATCGCCGCAGGCGCGACCGTCGTCAATATCCCGGAAACCGTCGGGTGGACAGTCCCAACGGAATTTGGCGACCTGATTAAAGGCATCATGGAAAATGTCCCGAACGTTGACGATGCCATTATTAGCGTTCACTGTCATAACGATCTCGGATTGGCAGTAGCGAACAGTCTTATCGCGATTGAGCAAGGCGCGCGTCAGGTAGAATGCACAATCAACGGACTCGGAGAACGCGCCGGGAACACCTCACTTGAAGAGGTCGTCATGGCAATCCGAACTCGGCGAGACTATTTCAAAGAATATTATACCGAGATTAACGCTAAAGAGATTGTCCCGATCAGTCGGCGTGTGAGCCGAACGATGGGTATTTCCGTGCAACCGAACAAAGCGATTGTTGGTGCGAACGCCTTCGCACACAGTTCGGGTATCCATCAGGACGGGATCATTAAATCACGCGTAACGTTTGAAATCATTGACCCGAAAGAGATCGGTTGGAAAGAGAGTCAACTCGTCCTCAGTCCGCGTTCCGGCCGCAACGCGCTCAGGCACCGACTCAGCGAACTCGGCTACGAAGTGGATGCTGAACAGTTAGACAAAGTCTATGAAAGATTCCTGAGGGTCGCTGATAAAAAGAAAGCGGTGCAGGATGCCGACCTTGAAGCGATCATGAGCGATGAGATTCGCGCGATCCCTGCTGTCTTTGAACTTGATTATATCCAAGTCGTCAGTGGAACAAGAATCTCACCCACGACAACAGTCGGTATCAAGACGGAGAATGGAGTCGTTGAAAAAGCGTCAACTGGTGATGGACCCGTTGATGCTGCGTTTAAAGCGATTGGTCAAGTTGTTGACATTCAACTGAATCTCATTGACTACCAGATCCGGTCCGTAACCGAAGGCGAAGATGCGATCGGTGAAGTCTCATTAAAGGTACAAGACAACGGACACATCATCACCGGACACGGTGCCAGCACAGACATCATTGAAGCAAGTGCCCGGGCATATATTCACGCTGTTAATAAGTTAATCCAGATCCGCTCTGAGGGATAAGAAGTTAGGATTTACACAAATGCCTTTGCTGGCGAGGTTTATAACCTCGCCAGCGGCGCGTTATGAAGAGATTGCTTGAAAATGGGATAAATTTTTTCAACGACAATCTATCTTGACACGAGTTGTGTGAGGGGAAAATTCAATGTTGAGAACATCGTTCGTATACATATTAGTCATCGTGTCTTTCATTTCCATAGGATGTGGAACGATAGGTATATCTAAACGAGATACAAGCGATCCAAACGTCTCCCTGTCTTTCACAGAGGTATTAAACGATCCTGAAATGTATATAGATAAGGTATTAACCTTTGAGGCAGTTGTAAAGCACACACGTTATGGAAGTAATGTGGAGTTATACACTAACAAGAAACTGAGACAGTTTTCCATTACCACGCATGGTGCAGATCTTCATAGCATCGGTGAAAATGGCGAGGAAGTAGAAATTTTACCGAATGAGAAATATAGATTCAAATGTAGAATTTATGAGATTAAAATTGATCAGCACGGTATATGGGATATTCAAGCTGAATTTATTGTTTCAGATGAAAAGAAGATATTGCATCAACCAGAACTTGTAAATTAAACAGCTAAATCTTTTCAATAGTGACAGATCAAGCCCTGTTGGAGGATCCGACAGGGCTTTTTGTTATAGTATAGCGAAGAAATCTACCAGTCTTCAACCAATTGCACCAACAACCGTACGCCGTAGCCAGACGCACCTTCAGGGATATACGTAGCGCCTTTCATGCCCCACGCAGTGCCAGCGATGTCGAGGTGTACCCACGGATAGCCTTCCGCGAACTTCTTGAGAAACGCGCCCCCGGCAATCGTGCCAGCCGTGCCGTCGCCGATGTTCTGGACATCTGCGACCTTGCTTTTGACCGCTTCATCGTAATCGTCCCAGAGCGGTAGTTCCCAGACCCGTTCGTGCGTTTTTTCAGCTGCGGACTTTACTTTCGCCATGAGTTCTGGATCTGTCCCCAATGCCCCCGCTGCGATATGTCCTAAAGTACCGATCACAGCACCGGTGAGCGTGGCTAAGTCGATAACGCCTTTCGGGTTATACTGTGCTGTCCATCCGAGCGCATCTGCCAGTACCAAACGTCCCTCAGCATCGGTGTTAAGAATCTCAATCGTTTTGCCGCCATAAGAGGTGACGACATCACCCGGCTTAACCGCAGTGCCGCTTGGCATGTTCTCGGTTGCGGCAACCAAACCAATGACCCGCACATTCGGTTTGAGTTGACCGATGACTTGCATCGCGCCGATTACAGCAGCAGCACCCGACATGTCGTGTTTCATCTCATGCATACCGCTTCCGCCCTTGATCGAGATCCCGCCTGTGTCAAAGGTAATCCCTTTTCCAACAAGCACAACGGTATCTTGCCCTTCACCGTCAGGCGTGTATTCGAGAATAATAAAGCGTGGCTCTTCAGCACTCCCTTGCGCGACGGCAAGGAGTGTACGGAACCCTTTTTCTTCGAGGGTGGCTTTGTCAAAAATTTCGCAACCGAGTCCTGTTGCCTCCGCTACCGCTTCTGCCTTTTCAGCGAGTTGCGTTGGCGTGAGATAGTTTGCGGGTTGGTTGCTCAGATCACGGGCGAGCAGTGTGCCGTTAGCGATGACTTCTCCGCGCTGGGCTGCTGCTTCTACCATCGCCTGACTGTGATCACTTTCAGTTAAGAACGTGATAGATTCAAGTTTTTTCTTTTCGTCTTCATCATCGTTTCCGGTTTTGTGTTCATCGAACTGATAGAGTGCAAGGAGAGAGGCTTCCGCTGCGGCTTGTATCATTTCAGGGGTGGCTTCGTTTGGCATCGGAACAGCGGCGTTTCTTAAACCCATATCCCGGATCGTTCGCACGGCGTGGCCGGCTGTCTGGCGGACTTTTTCGGTAGTCAGGTCGTGATACTCACCCAAACCGACCAGCAATACGCGAGGCGCGGTTATCGCACCGTTTGTATAGAGCCAACTCGTGGTTTTCAACTTGCCTGTGAAATCGCCGAGGTTCATTCGTTCGCGAATGCGTCCACCGAGTGCTTGGTCTATCGTTTGGAGCGGTGCGCTATAGAAATCCGGATTCTCCAGCACACCGATGGCAATCACATCGCTCTGTTCTTGGTTAAACCCACCCGTTTTGACAGTGATGTTCATATATTCTCCTTTTTATTTTTAAATTTTGTGTAAGCCGTACAATATTAAGTTTTTCGCATACCCGTTAAGACGACTAAGGGTTCATGACTCGTGACGGTGATTGAGTGATAGGTATTCGCAGGAACATCAATCCGATCGCCACTTTCTATAGCCCCGTGTTCGTCGGCGACTTTTACATCTGCCGTGCCAGATAACACACAGACGACTTCATCTTGGGTGTGGATATAATCGAGATATGCACCGCCAGGACGACCCGACCACTCGTAGGCATTGAAGCCTTCGGTTTCTAATTGTTGCTTTAAAGTATCAACATCTGTATGCTGTTCAGACCAGCGTGATTTCCAATTCATGATGCCCTCCTTGATAAAAGATTTCTGCGGATATTACTTTATATTTCCATGCTCCAAACCGCTCTTAACTGAAAACTGATAACCGAAAACCAACTAAAGTGGTTCCAACCTGACTGGACAGACCTTCAATTCAGCGGTATGTGTGATAGGATCATAACCCGAACCGGTCAATAGGTTAACTGGAACATCTGCGAAGCTGAAACTGGCGAAAACTGTGCCACGCGGCGAACGGTTCGTCGCTTTGACTTTGATGTTGATACTGCCGCGCGCACTACTCATTTTACACCACTCTCCATCCGTTAGCTCCCATGTTTCAAGGTCTGCTGGATTGACTTCCAAAGATTCTTCCGGCAAGAGGTAATCAATCCCTTGTGCCCTACCCGTCTGTGTGCGGGTGTGATAGGACTGCAAGCGTCTCCCTGTTGTGAGCCATACGGGGAAATCGTCGCTAATTGTCTCGGCAGGATCTCGGTAATGTACATTTGAGAAAATACCACGACCGTTGACAAACGATTCCTCATGGAGCCGTGGTGTACCCGGATGTTCCTTGTGCGGCACGGGCCACTGGTATTCACTCTTGTCAATGCGTTCCCAATCCAATCCTGCGTAAATCGGTGAAACCCGACAGAGTTCATTGAAGACCGGTTTTGGCGTATCGAAATCGAAGCCTTCAAACCCGAGACGTTGTGCAATTTGGCAGATAATCCACCAATCCGGTTTCGCCTGACCCGGTGGTGGGACTGCAGCGCGCATCCGTTGAACACGCCGTTCCGTATTTGTGCAGACCCCATCTGTTTCACCCCAAGCAGTTGCTGGTAGTACGATATCAGCGAGTTCTGCAGTCTCAGTGAGAAAGATGTCAATAACGACGAGGTGCTCTAATGAACGGAGCGCATGCTCACAATGCTCTCGATCCGGGTCGGAGAGCAACGTATTTTCGCCATCAATGAGCATCGCATGGATGCTGTCCCCACAAAGTTCTAAGGCAGTTACTTTCGTGATGCCCTTCTCCAAATCAATTTCTCTGCCATACTCCGTTTTGAACTTCGCCTGATGTTCTGGATCCGTAACGGCTTGGAAGCCGGGGTAGTTGTTTGGTAGTGCGCCACTATCGCCTGCCCCTTGGATGTTGTTTTGCCCACGCATCGGGTTGATACCCGTCCCTTCACGCCCGATATTGCCGGTCATCAAGGCGAGATTGCAAAGGCTCTGAACATTCTCAACGCCGCAGATATGTTCGGTGATACCAAGTGTATAGTAGATAGCCCCTTTGTTCGCGCTGCCGTACCACATCGCCGCTGTCTCAATGTCCCTCGCGGGGACACCTGTAATCGTTTCTGCCCACTCCGGGGTCCACTGGCTGATATGTTCAAAGAATTCGTCAAACCCAGTCGTGCGGTTTTCGATGAATTCTTCGTCAATCAAGCCTTCGCGGGCGATCACGTGTGCCATGCCAAGGAGCAGTGCTGTGTCGGAACCGACGCGGAGGGGTAGGTAGAGATGCGACAGTTCTGCCAACCCGATGCGTCTCGGATCGGCGACGATGAGTTTCGCGCCACGGGCGATTGCCTTCTTAAGCCCCGTCGCCGCGACAGGATGACATTCTGTCATATTTGTGCCGATACAGAAGATGACCTCCGGCTTTTGCATATCAACGAGCGGATTAGACATCGCGCCACGTCCGATTGTCGCTGCCAGACCGGCAACGGTCGGCGCGTGTCAAGCACGGCTGCAGTTGTCGATGTAGTTGCTCCCGAACCCGACACGGATAAACTTCTGCATCAGATACGCAGCTTCACTCGGCGCGCGCCCAGAAGCGATGCCGTAGATACTGTGTCTACCGTGTTCAGCATTGACCTGTCGGAAACCTTCAGCGGCTTTGTCAAGCGCGTCTTCCCATGTCGCTGCGTGGAGTTCGCCATCGTCTCCACGGATGAGTGGGGTTTTCAACCGGTCCGAGTGCTGCACGAAGTCGTAAGCAAACTGACCTTTAACACAGAGCGCGCCTTGGTTCGCAGGTCCATCCATGGCAGGATGGATGCCAACGATCTTTTCATTTTGTGTGAGTATATCAACGGAACACCCGACCCCACAATACGGGCAGATAGTGCGGGTTTTGTCAGGAATAGCATCCCCTACTTCATCCGCTGCGCGGAGTGCTTTCTTGTCGGCGAGTGCACCGGTCGGGCAGGTCTGGATACACTGTCCGCAAAACGTGCAGGCGGAATCCTTGAGAAGCCCATCAAATTCCGTCGTAATCTGTGTATGAAAACCGCGGTTCATGACGTTAATGGCATGATCACCCTCTTGCTCAGCGCAAACACGGACGCACCGATAACAGGAGATACAAAGTTCATAATCTCTGAGGATAAACGGATTGTCATCTTCGGTTTTATTACTGCCGGATTTCGCACCTGCCATACGGGTACTGTTTACTGCATACGTGTCGCGGAGGTCCGCGAGTTCACCAGCAGCATAACCGCGCAACGGGGACACATCAACTTCACGGTTCTCGCTGACAACCATCTCCAGCAGCGTCTTCCGGTACGCTTCTATTGTATCGGTCGCTGTGCGGACAACCATTCCGTCTGTGGCTTGCGTCGTACAGGATGCCACAGGATTCCGCGCACCTTCTAACTCGACGATGCAAAGGCGACAACCACCGAAAGGCTCAAGCCTCGGATCATAGCAGAGCGTTGGAATCTCTTTTTCATGACGTTGTGCAACCTCAAGAATCGTTTCGCCCTCAGAAAAAGTGACTTCAATACCATCAATTTCCATGTTATGTTTCATTGCGATAGACCTCAACGTGTCGTGCCCCGGGATTGCCGCTACCCAATAGGTTATTCTCCAGCACTAAAGTCGATTTGTGGCACCTCTAATGTGCCAGCAAGAATTTGCTGTCTCGCTGCTTCGACCTTTTGTTGTACCTCTTCAGGCACCTGAGATTTCAGTTGGCGAGTTTTGAAACTGGGGTTCCGCCCGTTACGGGGAAGGACACCAGCAGTACACAAACTGACGGTTGACGGCTATTGCGTAAGATAGGTTTGCTCCACCTTTAATTCGCCTGAGAGAATTTTGGCTTTTGCGGTCTCAACGGCTTTTTGGGTTGTCTCTGGCACCTTATCCTTCAATGCCGGATTGTAGACAAAAGTAAGTGCTTCAGCTTCTGCCATTGTGAAGCGATAGCGTTGCGGTTCAAAGGTGCCTTCCATCACAACCTTGGCGAGGTTTACAAAGACCTTGGATGTAACAATCGCACTCGCGACTATAGTTGTAGGGGCCAACTCGCTCTGGTCTCGATATACCCCGAAAGTGTAGACCGTCTTTCCATCGGATTGTGCCTCCATTGCAGCTTGAAAAACGCCGAGTCCCGCGACATCCGCAACCGGAAAGAGAAAGTCGCTGTCTTCATTAATGTGTGCCAGGGCGAGTTCCTTCCCTTTCCCGATGTCCGACCAATTGCCGACATACGCCCGACGGACCACGACATCAGGGTTAACGCTTTTCGCGCCCTCTTCAAACGCACTAAACATACTATTGATAGCCGGTATATTTTGACCACCGATAATGCCGATTTTGTTTGTCTTTGTCATTGACCCCGCTATAATCCCTAACAGGTAAACGGGTTCCTCAATCGCGAAAACTATCGGAGATATGTTATCGGTGACGGTGTTCCCGGTGGATGTAATAAAAACCGTTTCAGAAAAGTCTGGGGCAACTTGTTTCGCAGATTCCTGATATTCAAAGCCGTGTCCAAAAATAAGTTGATACCCATCGAGTGCGTAATCGCGAAAATGTGCTTCCTGATCTGTCGGGGTTCGGCTCTCAATGTGGCTAACTTTCGCGCCTAATTCCTTTTCGATCGCTTTGAGGCCATCATAAGCGAAAGCATTCCATCCA
>JAPPDN010000023.1:0-2550 GCA_028824575.1 Candidatus Poribacteria bacterium
TGATGCACAGGCGGGCGGATTCAAGTCTCGGATAGATATTTCATCCTTGGGCCGAATGTTGTTGAAAGAGGCAGGTATTGACCTGCCATATTAGGGTTAAGGGAAATCTACGGTAAAAGGTGGAGACAAGACGGCAGACATGAGAGTTGAACGGGCCCGTGGCATTGCGAGCGCGAATATGGATCTTATGGTGCAGGCAGATATACAGGCCGATGAGTTTGTCTTGTCGATTGACAATATCTCCTTTTGAAACCAAGTTTCTTGAAGAGAGAATGCACCAATTTTCAAAAAAATACTTGACAACTTGATTGACAGACTATTTTTTGTCTTCAGAAATTTTAAGCCTGTGAATAGCACCTTTTAATGGATGAATTGGATGACGACCTTTTATCGATCTGTTTCAGATCTTCGCGCTATTGCAGAGCTATTCATTGGTCTTTCAACGGAACTGGAGAATTCAGAAATATCCAAAAGTTCACTTAAGTTATTGTTTTTTAACAGTTTGCGTGGAAGGGGGGGGGGAGAGTAGATTTGCTATCTCTTTCTATCGATTTTATTTTTTGTCCGTATTTCTCGTATTCGCATCTTTCTGCCCTGTCTGCCCGCCAGGCAATCCCTCCGCTTTCTCGCTGGACGATTCTGCCGCAGCACTTTCCAACGCACATCCAACACTCATATACGAAAGGGAATCATTCCCTTTCCTTTTGTCGAACGACAGGCTGCTACGCATCTGCTTGCTTCGCGGTGCTCAGCACCCACTTCCTGTAAAGATATCGGGTGTGGTCTCCCTGCCCACACGCATCGCGCAGGCGGGTAGGCAAAATCACTGCACGGAGCAGAGGCGAGTAGTGCCATGTCTGGAATCGGATATCAACTTGCCAAGATGATCGCACCACTCTAAAGGTGAGTAAACCACCTAAAAAATACAAAGCCGAAGGGGGGAATCCTCCAAGATAAGAACCACCTTCGGCACGGGAATCACAGGATATTTCTACCCCGTGACCTGATAAATGTAACAACCTATTCGTATCAAGTCAATTGACGATTTTCAATCGCGGGAGGGTGAATGGACAAGCAGAAAATTTTGATTTTAGATAGTGAACCACTTGCCACATCACAGCTTGTTGGATTCCTGAGCGGTGAATCCTATGAAGTATTCACCGCGGAAAACGGAATGGCAGGTCTTGATATTTTGAGAAAGGAGAAGATTGATCTTGCTGTATCTATATCTGGGCGTATGAACAGACGATATGAAGCTCCCAAATGCTTGCGTGCTCAAGTTAGAGGCTTCAAACCCCTTACCAATTTGAGGCTTAACTATAAGCCTCAAAATTCCACTTTACTTTGAACCATTACCTGAAAGGAAAAACCTATGCGTAACTTGATTCTGTCCACTTTGTCAGTACTCGCGCTTTTGGTGTACACTCTACCTCTTTCGGCACAAGTTTCTATGGCTTCTTCTGTTACTGATTTTGACGGCGATGGGATAGTGGGAGTTTCGGATTTTTTGATCTTTCTGAAGGTGCTTGATTCTCGAGAAGGTCAAGCGAATTATGATGAAAAATACGATCTGGATGGCGATGGGATAGTGGGAGTTTCGGACTTTTTGCTCTTTAGAGATAACTTTGGTGAAAAGTTATCTTCGCAGGGGCTTTCTGATTTTATGCTGTTCGCCAAAAATTCCGGCAAACAGGTGTCTTCCCCTAACAGTGGTGGCAATACATCAAAGATGTACTGGACGGACTTTGGCACGAAGAAGATTCAGCGATCCAACCTCGATGGTTCCGGTGTGGAAGACCTCATTACCACGGGATTGAAGCAACCTTGGGGCCTCGCTTTGGATGTGGGTGCAGGCAAGATGTACTGGACAGATACAGGCACGGATAAGATTCAGCGTGCGAATTTAGATGGTAGCAGTGTGGAAGACCTCATTACCACGGGATTGAAGCAACCTTGGGGTATCGCTTTGGATGTGGGTGCAGGCAAGATGTACTGGACGGACTTTGGCACGAAGAAGATTCAGCGATCCAACCTCGATGGTTCCGGTGTGGAAGACCTCATTACCACGGGATTGAACCAGCCTTTGGGCATTGCTCTGGACGTGGGTGCAGGTAAGATGTACTGGACAGATACAGGCACGGATAAGATTCAGCGTGCCAACCTTGACGGCTCCGGTGTGGAAGACCTCATTACCACCGGATTGTTTAGCCCAGTGGGCGTCGCTTTAGACGTGGGTGCAGGTAAGATATACTGGATAGATGTAGGTACGAAGAAGATTCAGCGATCCAACCTCGATGGTTCCGGTGTGGAAGACCTCATTACCACGGGATTGAACCAGCCTTTGGGCATTGCTCTGGACGTGGGTGCAGGTAAGATGTACTGGACAGATACAGGCACGGATAAGATTCAGCGTGCCAACCTTGACGGCTCCGGTGTGGAAGACCTCATTACCACCGGATTGTTTAGCCCAGTGGGCGTCGCTTTAGACGTGGGTGCAGGTAAGATATACTGGATAGATGTAGGTACGAAGAAGATTCAGCGATCCAACCT
>JAPPDN010000023.1:3389-7739 GCA_028824575.1 Candidatus Poribacteria bacterium
ATCATGTGGAGCGTCGCACAGGTACGAGTGGTGCGTGGGGTAATCGACAGACTGTAAGTGGCACAAGTGCAACCTTGAGCGGTCTAACAAATGGTCATGAGTATCAAGTTCGTGTTCGCACGGTCAACGCTGAAGGTACAAGCGGCTGGTCTGCGGCCATGGAGGTTTCTGGACCACCAGCCACACCCACAAATGTTGTGGTTCGCAATGCAACAGAGACTGAGTACGACAACAGAGCAAGTGCAACGGTTTTGTACGTCCTATTCGACAATTGGGATGGGGCGCAAGACTATTCTAATTCTGATACGTCCTATCGTTGGTTTTATGCGAATTGGAGCTCGCAAACAGGCGCAAATCATTATCGCGTCTCCATTGAGGCTCCTGCAAGTGGTCATTCTACGGAGGATATCGTAGATACAAGTTTGGCTTCACAACAGAATACCACAACGACAACAATTTTAATTGCGATTATCGCCTACCAGGAAGAAACATATGATGGCGGTAAAAGTGAGTATATATTTAATAATCAATTCTATCTGAAAGTCGCCTCGGTATCTACTAGTGTAGGACAGAGTCCATACACGCCAAATAGGAGTTATTCTCTTGCTGGTTATGATCCATTGCAGCAATGATAATCAGGCTCATGGATATCCTCAATTCAAATATTCTTGCATTGGCCGAAAGGACGAGCTACAAGGCCGCACGTATGAAGAGGGACTTCCATCTGACAAATTAGACCACCTCATGATAGAGGTAGAGTATAGCCATGCGAAGGATGACGACTTTAAGTTGCAAATGAAAAAAGAGAGGCGTTATGTTTTTGAAGTCAACGCAGAGAAATTCTATGGGAATGGGCGAGACCTTATCCCAGTGACGATGATAAAAAATAGCGAGTGGGTATGGCCTACTGATGAACAAGGCAAAGAGCAAATGAGTTTATTTGAATAACTACTTATTTTGGGTCACATTTTGTCACCTTAAGCCCAATCAGATAACGATACTGATTGGGCTTAAATTTTGAATATAATAATCTTTATATTCAAAAATGATCTTGAAAACCCCTGTTTTTCTGCGTAAATTGCAGATAATTGCAATTTAGTAATTTATCATTATATTCAAAAATGGGGGAGATATGGCCGATTTAGCTGTTGAAACCGTTCAAACCGTCCTGCCCGCGCAGGCTGATGACCAGTTGAAAACCCTGATCGACGACTTCCTGATGGACCTGGAAATCTTCCGCCGATCACCGCACACCATTACGAATTACCGCTCAGATCTCGGTCGATTTCAGAAGTTCATAATTGAGCAGGGGAGACCTTTAGATATCGTGCTGATCCGATCTTACCTGGGCACGCTCCAGAATGTTGCCCCGGCGACCCGGGCGCGGCATCATTCCGCATTGAATACCTTTTTCGAGTGGTGTTACCGGCACGATCTAATTGCCGTCAATCCCATGAGTAAGTTCCGCCCGCCAAAAGTTTCACCCGGGTTGCCGCGGCCGATCCACAGGAAAGACCTGGAGCGGTTGATGCAGGCGATTCGAAAGTCAAAACCACGGGAACGCTTGCTCTTCACACTGTTGGTCGAAACCGGACTGCGGATTGATGAGGCATTGGGAATCTATGTCGAAGACATTGTCCTGAGTGCCGGGCAGGAGGGCATTCGGTTCAGAGGCAAAGGAGAATACGAGCGCGAGATCCCATTGCCCTTTGAGTTTGAAAGCCTGAAGCTGCTGCGCGCGTATCTTCGCAACGAAGATTTGACCGCGGGACCGCTTTTCAGGACGGGAAAATACAAAGATCAGCGCATGACATACAGCACCGCGTATTATCAGTGGACAAAGTTGTGTGAGCGAGCAGAGGTCAAATGCGAGATCCATCAGCTTCGGCATACGGCCGCGACGGAACTGGTGAATAGCGGTGTAGGTGTTGGCACAGTGCGCCAGCTACTGGGTCATCGCAACTTGCAGACCACCCAGCGCTATGCCGAACTGTCTGGTCAAACCGTCCGGCATGAGTTAGATGCCTTCGCGCGTAAAAAAACGCGGATCCGGTGATCGATGAGGGAAAAACACAGAATCGCTTTTGGATGAGATGGAAAGACAAAGGTGCATAACATGACCAAACGCAGACTGCCCATCGGCATTCAGACCTTTCGCGAGATGCGAGAGGATAACTGCTACTATGTGGATAAGACCGCCTATATTCGGAGGCTGCTTGACCAGGGCAAGCACTATTTTTTATCGCGTCCACGTCGGTTTGGCAAAAGCCTGTTTCTGGATACACTGAAGGAACTGTTTGAGGGCAATGAACCGCTGTTCGAGGGGCTTCACATCCACGACCACTGGGACTGGCAGGTTCGCTATCCCGTTGTGCGTTTGAGCTTTGGTAGAGGCAATTTCAAAGACGAGAGCTACCTGCATGCGAATGTGATGGCACAACTACACACCATAGCGGAAGAAGCCGGTATTGCGCCGCATTACGATACGGCACCGGAGTGCTTTAGTGATCTGATTCGGGTATTGCATCGGCAGGGTGGGCAGCGCGTGGCTGTTCTCATTGACGAATACGACAAGCCGATACTCGATGCTCTGGATGTACCGGAGGTCGCACGCGCCAACCGCGATTTTCTGCGCGGTCTATACGCGACCATCAAGGATAGCGATGCCCATATCAAATTCACATTCCTCACAGGCGTCAGCAAGTTCTCCAAGGTGAGTCTGTTCTCTGGCCTCAACAATCTCAAGGATATCACATTGGATACGCGCTACTCGGCTATTTGCGGCTATACTGATGCGGACCTGGAGAGGGTATTCGCCCCCGAGCTTCCGGGTCTGGATCGGGATGAGATCCGCGACTGGTACAATGGCTATAGCTGGCGGGGCGAGGAGAGGGTCTATAACCCCTTCGATATTCTTCTGCTCTTCGACAGCCGCGAGTTCGGCGCCTACTGGTTCGAGACCGGTACGCCGACATTCCTCATCGAAACCCTGTTCAATCGCCGTGTCAGTTCCCTCAAACTCGACGATATGATCGGCAGTAACGACTTGCTATCGACTTTCGATGTGGATGAAATCGCGACTGAGGCCCTGTTATTTCAGACCGGGTACTTGACCATTACCAGTGAGGAGAACCTCGGCGGCAAGTCCCTTTACTGGCTGGGCTATCCCAACCGTGAGGTGCGCCAGAGCCTCAACGAGAGCCTGTTGGACTACTTGGTAAAAGACCCGTCTGAGCAGATGGCGAACAGCGTGCAACTCTACCGCCTGCTCGAAGCCAATGACTTCGCCAGCCTGGAGACCTTATTCCACGCCTTTTTTGCCAGTATTCCCTACGAGTGGTACACCAACAACGACATCGCCAAATTTGAAGGCTACTATGCCAGCGTGTTCTATTCCTATTTCGCGGGGTTGGGTCTCAATATCACCGTAGAAGACAGCAGCAGTCATGGGCGTGTGGATATGGCTGTACACTTCAACGATAACATCTACCTGTTCGAGTTCAAGGTGGTGGAACTGGCGTCTGAGGGGGCTGCAATGGCGCAATTGCAGGAAAAGGGATATGCGGACAAATACCGGGGTCTGGATCAGCCGATCTATCTGATCGGGGTAGAGTTCAGCAAGGATACCCGCAATATCACGGCCTTTGAGGTGGCATGTGCGTGAGTGGTGAGAAATGCGGATGGAAGTGCGTATTATCAGTGGACAAAGCTGTGTGAGCAATCACAGGTGTCAAATGCGAAATTCACCAGCTTCGACACACAGCGGCGTGGGCGTTGGCACAGTGAGCTGGCTATTGGGTCATCGCAATTTGCAGACCACCCAGCGTTATGCGGAACTGTCTGGTCGATTGGGTTACATCTATGCCAGTAGTTCAACCGTTCGGCATGAACTGGATGCCTTCGCGCGAAGAAAAACGCGGGCACGGTGATCTTGAAAGTCACGTACTTTACCACGTTTTTTCAGATTTTAGAGATTATGGATATTTCGGGGACCGAAGGCCGTAGACTACCTGCCGACAGGCAGCATGCCCATTCCCAACCCGCGTTAAAGGACGAAGTTTTGCGCGATCTGGATGTGCTGGAAAGGACTTGTCGAGCAGTATCGTTTGTCGTTTGATTACTCTGCCCACCGTTTTTTGATGAGTCTGAAAAATACGATAGGAAAAACTGCGTCTCAGTCTTGCTGACTTAAAGAAAGTAGAAGAGAGCATGTTTGAAATTGGCACCATTCTCGACAACAAATACCAAATTCAGGCACACCTGGGAACCGGGGGCATGGGAGAAGTTTATCGGGTTCTGGATCTGGAGCAAAACCGGGAGTGTGCGCTCAAAATTTTGAATGAAATGATG
>JAPPDN010000520.1 GCA_028824575.1 Candidatus Poribacteria bacterium
CATTAACGAAGATCTCACCTGCATCGGGTTGGTAGAGTCCATAGAGAATTTTCACCAACGTCGATTTACCAGCACCGTTTTCGCCAACGATCGCATGAATTTCGCCGCGTTGGAGCGTGAAATCCACCGAGTCGTTTGCTTGTACATGTCCAAACTGTTTGCTGATGCCGTGCATCTCAACGATGGGTGTGTGTGTCATCTCTACTGCCGTTCATACGGGACGACGATATCGCCCGCGATAATTTTCGCCTTGAATGCCTCAACCTGCTTCAAAACCTCATCTGGAAGAAGTTTTCGGTTCACATCGTCAACGATATACTCAACACCGCCCTCTCTGAGTCCATAGTTTTTTAGACCACCAGAGAAATTGCCTTCTTCGACACTCTTTATCGTTTCGTAAACAGATACTTCCACGCCTTTGATGACGCTTGTGAGCACTAAACCCGGGGCGAGGTTGTTGCCGTTGGAGTCAACCCATATAATTGATTTTTCTTTGGCTTTCGCGGCTTCAAGCACGCCGAGACCACTCGCGCCTGCAGCGGCGAGGATAATATCTATCCCGCGATTATATTGTGTCAGGGCAAGCTCTTTGGCTTTCGCTGGATCGTTGAACGCTTGTGGTGTAACACCGACGTAATCCGCAACGAATTTAACGTCTGGATTCGTCGCCTTAATACCGGCACCGAAACCGATTTCAAACGCCTCAACCAGCGGCACCTTCATCCCGCCGATAAAGCCGATCTGTTTTGTCTCTGTTTTCAAGGCTGCGATGACACCGGCAAGGAACGTCCCTTCGTGTGCACGATAGGTGAGTGACGCGACATTCGGTTGTTCTATAACCGCGTCGATAAGGGC
This sequence comes from Candidatus Poribacteria bacterium, assembly GCA_028824575.1. GTDB lineage: Bacteria > Poribacteria > WGA-4E > WGA-4E > WGA-3G > WGA-3G. Next base: position 856 of record JAPPDN010000520.1, read on the forward strand.
AAATTTGACATCCGGAAATTCGCTTGCGACCCGTTTCATCGGTTCTTGAAACAGGAATCCGACACCAATGATAAGATCATATTTCAGTTTCGCTAATCTGCGGAGTGTCAATTCGGTATCAGTGCTTTGGCTTGGGGTGACCTCTGTGAGTTTAAATCCCCATTCGTCTTCTGCTTTTTTCGCGCCAGCGTAGGCAGCATCACAGAATGAGAGGTCGCCGCGCCCGGTGACATCATAGATGAGACCGACTTTCAGTGCCGCTGAACTTGTCTCTATCACAGCAAAGCAGGCGATAAAAACTGTAACTAAAATCCTTATGTGCAAAATGTTCTCCTTTCCATCTGATAATTTTTTGAAAAATACGGAAAATGTGTGTTTCAATACTATCTATCATACATCATAGTAAACGCAAATGCAAGTTTTCTTATTCAGCAGCGTAGTGCCATTCAGTTCTCTCATAATTTCGACTTTCCGCTGATAGCACCTTACCTGATTCAGACCACTCATAACTGACCGTTGACTGCTAATGACTAACCATAAGTTAATGTTGACTTTTTTATCGTTTAACGTTATTCTATTTGCAGAATTCTCGCTGTTATCGTGATAGCGGGGAATGTATAGACTATAGCGGAAAAGATGGAGGAGCGACTATGAGAATGGCTATCACAGTGCCGAAGTTAGCGGCATTAAGTCTCGTTGTGCTTTTCGGTATCGCGCTTTCGCTACCGACGTACGCAGGGACCCAATTATGGGACTTTGAGGAAAAGCATGATGATTGGAAAGTTGCCAATGGGAATTGGGAAATCGCAAAAGGAGTCTACCACGTTGACAAGGGTGGACAAGCGGAACACACGCTCGTTGGTGAAGAAGACTGGGATAATTACACGATTGAGGCGAAAGTTCGATTGGATAACCACCATTGGGCGGGTATTGTTTTTCGCGCCGAAAGCGAGATGGAGTACTACGTCTACTATCTCAATGTTCCAAATAACAAAACGGAACTCTGGCGACACAAAGATGGTGCCTGGAATGCCCGCGACAATATCGCGCAAATCCCCGCTGTTGAGAAAGTCGAAATAAAGAACGGCGAATGGATTGATATGAAGGTCGTCGTTGACGGTAGTGAATTTGAGATACACCTCAACGGAAAACTTCAGGGTGAACATGAAGACGATGCCTACAAAACCGGGCAAGTCGGCGTGTGGGCATGGGAAACCGAGGCGAGTTTTGACGATTTCACCGTCTACGGTGATAATATAGAGGATACCCTTGCCGTTGAGCCGAATAACAAACTCGCAACGACATGGGGTCGCCTCAAACGGGCTTACTAATTTTGCGTAAGGTTCAGCCTCAGAAGTTTTCTGCGTGAGAACCTCGTTGAAAACTTTTGAGGCAGCTTTCTATAAAGGGAGCGATATTATGAAATATCTATTTTCAACTATTGTGATGTGTTCTCTCCTCGTACTCGTAGCGTCCTTTGCTTTTGCAGGCGAACAATCTTGGTCATTTGAAGCGGATGCAGCCGATTGGACACCCGCTAACGGTGCTTGGAGTGTTGAAGACGGTACTTATAAACTTGCTAAAGGCGGTAGAGCCGAGCATTCTCTCGTCGGTGAGGTTGCCTGGGAAGATTACACTGTTGAGGCGAAAGTTCGACTTGATGAAGGGAATTGGGCAGGTGTTGTCTTTCGCGCACAGAGCGAGATGGAATACTATGTCTACTATCTCAACGTCCCAAATAACAAAACGGAACTCTGGCGGCATAAGCAGAGCGCGTGGGACTCTCGCGACAAAATTGGTGAACTTGCGGGGTCGAACATCACTATTGCGAATGGTGAATGGTTTGACATGCGAATCGTCGTTGAAGGCATATCAATGAAACTCTGGATTAACGGTGAGGACCAAGGGGAACTCAAGGATGAGACCGGTGCCGAATACCCTGCTGGTCAAGCCGGTGTCTGGGCGTGGGAAACTGCTGCAAGTTTTGATGACGTTACCGTCTCTGGTGATGCTATCGCCGGTCTTACCCCGGTTGAACCGCAAAATAAATTGGCCACAACGTGGGGACGCATCAAACAACGTTTTTAGGTGGTATTTCCGTTTCACCGTAGGACGGTAACACGTGCGACCGAAACTTTCCTATTATGCAGTTATATGGGTGGCATTCTTAGGGTGCCACCTTACCTTCTATCAACTTCCAGACGCATTCTGCCAAGAAACTGGTGCCTCAGACATCACTGCACAAATTCGCGCCCATAAAGCACAACTCGCTGCAGATGGCACCCAGATTGAGGTTCGCTTGCAACTCGCTAAGGTCTATCTCCAAATTGAGGCTTATGCTGAGGCGGCTAACGAGTACCAGCAAGTAATAGCGATTGCGGCAGCAAAAATAGTTCCCAGACCCGCGGCAACTTCAGCCCATCCAGATATGCCCGCGGCCTACTACGGTTTAGGATTGGCGTATACCGGACTTGAAAAGTTTGAGGATGCTATTGCGGCATACCAGCGCGCGATTGCGTCTGCTCCCGACTGGGCATATACACACGCGGCTTTAGGGAGTGCTTACGCGAACACACACCGTTACGCCGAGGCCCTTGACGCCTACAAAGTAGCGGTTGCGTTGGATTCTGACGATGAGATGATTCATCATCAAATCGGGAACGTCTATAGTAAGCGTGGGGAACATGCAGCAGCGGTCCGACATCAACTACGGGCAATTGCAATCGCACCACAGTTCGCAGCTGCACACTATCAGTTAGGACTTCTCTACGTACACGAAAAGCGGTGGGCTGACGCTATCAGTGCATATCGCACCGCGTATCAGAACGATCCAGCACTTGTTGAGGCACTCTATAATCTCGCACAAGCGTATCTCCGTGCCGGGGACGCTGCAGCGGCGCGTGAACAGATGGCACTGTTTGAGGAACGGAAAGCCGCGCTTACACCCCTCCACGAGTTACGCGGCGCACTGCAGCGGACACAAGACACAACCGAACGCGCGCAGATTCTCGCCAATATCGGCAGATTTTACCTCAAAGATGGGCATTATGAGAAAGCCGTCTCGGCGTACCAGAAAGCACTCGGTATGGCTCCACAACTCGTCGTTGCTTATAACGGTATCGGTGTTGCCTATACAATGCTTGAAAAATACGAGGCAGCGATCACCGCACAACAGAAGGCGTTGGAACTTCAACCGAACTTTGCAAAGGCACACGCAGGCATCGGATTGGTGTATTTCAGGCAGAATAAGATAGGACTCGCTCTAAAACATTACCGACAGGCGGTTAAGCAGGACCCTCAATTTTTGGAGGCACATCTAAAAATTGCGATGATTTTGCTGAATCAGAAACGTCATGCCGAGGCAACGGATACATACCTAACCATTATCTCACTGCAACCGGACGATGCCGAAGCGTATCACAATCTCGGTTTATGTTACGCGTATCAGGCAATGCGGAAGCGTAATCCGCACCAACAACCCGATCAGGATTTGACCGCTGCAGCACTAAAAGCCCTTGAAAAGGCTGCTGATCTTTCGTTATCAGCGACGGGTGATTTGCAACCGACGGAACGATTACCCCTTCAACCATCGTTTTTGACAGAAACCTATTATCTTATCGGTGAACTTCAGGCGAGTCAAGGCGATTTCGGTGCGGCGGAGAAGGCTTATCTGTCGTCTGGTTTACCGAAGGCATATCATGCTTTAGCCCAGTTAAGCGCGAAGATTGCCAGTAAAAATAAAGCGGAGACCAAACGCGTGTTAGAAACGGCGCGGCGTTACGCACAAGAGTCAATTGATATGGATCCGAATGTTGCAAGCTACTACAATACACTTGCACTTATTGAATTTCGGCGTGGGGATTATCGGCAAGCCGAACAAGCGATCCGAAAGGCATTGGAACTTGAACCGGAAAATCGGAACTACCAACAAGGACTGAAACAGATTTCTGAAAAATCAGCGGCTGACTGAAGTACACGCTGTCCGCTTTTAGGCAGTTCATTGAAACGGCCGCAAATGAAAAACGGAAACCCAAACCCAGTTATTACTCGATTCAGGTTTCCGATTTAGAAAATATCCGATATTTGCGCTTATCGGGCGTTTTTGAGGTGTCCCCATGTGGTTGCGAGCTTGGCTTTAGGGTCTACAGGGTAACTATCATCGCCGAAGAACTCAATTTCGCCAATTTGAAAGTACGCTCCAGCTGGGTTCGCTACGGTGTCAAAAGTAACATGCCGAAAAAACCGATACCCGGTTTTTTGCTTGTCGTAATCTTCCCCCGCCTCAAACAGGACGACTTGCAGTCGCTGATCCCAAAAACTATCGCCATCATGGGCATAGATGGTCTCAAATTTCTTACCGTCGTTCGACCCTTGAACCTCCCACACTGTTGGGTCCCTGGCAGGCACATCGTTCGCTGAAGATACCGTGAAGTGTGTCAATGCGTATTGCTCCTCAAACTCAGCCATTATCCATAACCCTTCATCTGGGATGCCGCCTCCCTTTCCGCAGCACCATTTGTCATTGATGGGACCCAGGCGGTTATCAAAGACGTTAAACGAAAATTCGCCGCCCCCGAACCCGGGTTCCTCGTTAGATGAGAAAATGGCATCGTACCCCTTATCTGCGTCAGGCTCGCCATTGTCTTCTGGGTCGGTTAGGTCGCCGCCTATTAGTGACTCCGTTCCTGTTCCCAAGACTTCCTCCGCCTCTGCCATGTCGCTTGTGCTGATAACACAATAGGCTATCATCAACACAAATCCTGCTAATACTAACATAATTTTCATGCCGTTCAATCTCCTAAGAGAAATGAATCTCACTTTTACGTGAGCTTCGTGTTAAGTAGGCGAGTTTGAATAAACTGCACCCATTTTACTATACCAATCCTTACGAATCTGTATTTTATAGTAACATATTATATGATATTATATCATAGCATTATGGAAAATTCAATGTCATTTTTCAAAAATATAGAAAACAACGCAAAGCATTGGATTATCATAGAAAACTTTGTGCAGTTACCGAAACTCCCCTTCGGCGAAAGAACTGCGTTGTAACGCGGAATCCACATTTTTTATTTGACACACAAGCAAATGTGATTTACTATACATAAAAAAGGCACGCAATGAACAGAAAAAATCAATTTATTGATTGCTGACTGCTGATTAAAATGAAAGGATTTTCATGGCATACGATAGCCTCACAGAGTTTGTGAAAGCCTTGGATCGGGCAGGCGAACTCAAACGCATTAAAACGACTGTATCCCCGGACCTCGAAATTGCCGAAATTACCGATCGCGTGAGTAAGGCAGAGGGGCCCGCCCTCCTATTTGAAAAGGTTGAGGGCAGCAAGATGCCGCTCCTGATTAATACCTACGGCTCGTATCGGCGGATGGCGATGGCACTCGGTGTTGACGATCTCGGACAGGTCGCGTCCGAAATTGAAAGTATGATTAAATTGGATGCACCGGATACCCTCCTTGATAAAGTGAAAATCCTTCGGATGCTATCCCAACTGACGAACTTTCCACCGAAAACAGTGAAAAAGGGGGCGTGTCAAGAGGTCGTCCTGACCGGTGAAGACGCATCCTTGGATGTCCTACCCCTTATTAAATGCTGGCCCCTTGATGCCGACCGGTATATCACTTTGCCCCAAGTTTTTACGCATAGCCTCAAAACAGGTCAACGAAATGTCGGGACGTATCGTTTGCAGAAGATAAATCCACACGCATTAGCGATGCATTGGCAGATTCACCACGATGGTGCCGCGCATCATCGCGAATATCGTCAAGCCGCACAACAGATGCCTGTGGCAATCGCGCTCGGCGGCGATCCTGTGATGTCTTACATCGGGACGGCACCGCTGCCGTCCGGTATTGATGAGCTCCTATTTGGGGGGTTTCTCCGTAAATCGAATGTTGAGATGGTGCCTGCTAAGACGATTGATATGCTGGTCCCCGCAGATGCCGACATCGTGATTGAGGGGTATATTGAACCAGATGAAACTTGCATAGAGGGACCCTTTGGTGATCATACGGGGTTTTATTCTTTAGCAGATGAGTACCCACTGATGCACATCACGGCGATTACGCACCGCAAAAATCCCATCTATCAGACAATTATCGTCGGTAAACCACCGATGGAGGATTGCTACATGGGGAAAGCGACTGAACGGATCTTTATGCCGTTGATTAAGACGCAGCTCCCGGAACTCGTGGATATGAATCTACCCTTGTTCGGTGTATTCCACAATTTCGCGCTGATTTCTATCGACAAACGCTACCCGTATCAGGCGAAAAAGATGATGCACAGTTTCTGGGGACTCGGGCAGCTGATGTTCAGTAAAATCATCATCGTTGTTGATAAAGATGTGGATGTTCAGAATGTCGAAGAGGTACTTTTCTATGTCGGAAGCAATGTTGATCCGAAACGGGATGTAACAATTGTTGAGGGACCTGTTGATGTGTTGGATCACGCTTCACCGCTGATGGGTGCTGGGTCTAAGATGGGGATTGATGCCACGACGAAGTGGGCAGAGGAAGGCTATCAACGCGAGTGGCCTGAAGAGATCCGAATGTCTGACGATGTAATTGCCTTAGTTGATGAGAAATGGAAAAAGTATGGGTTTTAAGGATGGTTATCGGAGGAATGGTTATCAATTATCAGTTAAGAGTTACCTTGTGGCTGTCACGTTGATTGTATCCACCACAGAAATCCTCTTTAACTGCTCTCACTGCGAGGCATGAAAGATTTTTTCGCAGAAAAAATCGCTCTGACAACTGATAACTTTAAAGGAGAAGAACGATGACAGAAACGATTTACGATGTCGCAGTCATTGGCGCGGGACCCGCTGGCACACAAGCCGCAGTCTCAGCGAGCCACCAAAT
>JAPPDN010000453.1:0-2735 GCA_028824575.1 Candidatus Poribacteria bacterium
CATCAAAAACTGAATACCAGTGACACAATAGGTGGCGACGAATTTGGCACAACACTCGCAATGAGCGGCGATTATGCTATCGTCGGCGCACCAAGGAAAGACGATTTTGGAAGGAACTCTGGTGCCGTATATATCTTTACGCGACAAGGCACGGAATGGGTAGAACAGGCAAAACTGGTCGCGCCCGACGCACGCGCAGGCGACTATTTTGGGATCTCGGTCGCAATTGACGGAGACACAGCACTCGTCGGCGGCCACCGTATCAATAAACCCTCTGCGGACGCAGGATCCGTCTACGTTTTTGAGCGACTCGGCAATAGTTGGATTCAGACAGATCATCTCACTGCCCCAGATGCCACTAAATTCGCATATTTCGGCTTTTCTGTCGGTATTGATGGCGATACCGCTATTATTGGCGCAACCCGTGATGACGAAGCAGGTTTGGATGCCGGTGCCGCCTATGTCTTTATACGAAACGGGATCCGATGGACATTCCAAGAAAAACTCCTCGGTAACAATACAGAATCAGACGATAATTTCGGATACGCAGTTGATGTTGATGGTGATTTCGCGATTGTAACCTCACCGAAAAATAAAGGTCAAGGTGCCGCTTACATCTATCAGCGCGAGGGTGGCAAATGGCAACAAAAAAGAAACCGGATCCGGATCCGTATGATTCCCATTGATCCAGATGGCGCATCCTCCTTCGGTACCTCTGTTGACCTCAGTGGCGAAACTGCCGTTATTGGAGCCGTCGGCGGTAGGGTCGGTCAAGACCTCGTCGGTGCCGCTTATGTCTTTACACGAAACGAACCACCCTTCTGGAACCAACACACAAAACTCGTCGCCAGTGATAGTAATGGCGGTGATCAACTCGGATATGCTGTCGCAATCAGTGGAAACGAAGTGATTGCTGGCGCACCGAAACATAGTGCGGGTGGACTTAGTTCTGGTGCTGCCTACATCTATGAACAAAAGGAAGATGGAACCTGGGTAGAGAGTATCAAATTAAGCGATGGCGAGACCGCTTCCGAAGATCAGTTTGGTATCTCTGTCGCTATTAGTGGCAATTTCGCCATTTCTGGCGCGCAACAAGATGATGATGTTGCCACGAACGCCGGTGCCGCTTATGTTTTTGAGCGGAGTGGCTCCCTTTGGCTACAACGCGCGAAATTTACCGCTAACGATGCAAAAGCGGGCGATCTCTTCGGAAATACTGTTGCCATCAGTGGTGAAACCGTGGTTATTGGCGCGCCCGGGGTTGATGATGCCGGACCCGAGGCGGGCGCGGCGTACGTCTTCATCTACTCAGGCGACGAATGGGTTCAACAAGCAAAATTAATCGGAGACGATACCAGCATGTTCGACCACTTCGGAACATCTGTCGCTATCCATGAAAATACCGCTGTCATCGGGGCTCACGGAAAAGATGAAGCCAGTGTGGATGCTGGTGCCGCGTACATCTTCGTCCGAAACGGCGTTGCTTGGATACAACAGGCGAAACTTACACATCAAAACGCTGTACCCGGGGATCAGTTCGGTCATGCTGTGGCTGTTTATGGCGATAACGCACTCATCGGCGCGCATCGGAGTGACGCAACAGGACCCGACTCCGGGGCAGCCTATGTCTTTACACGCAACGGTGGGGCATGGAGCCAAGACTTTGAACTCATCCCAAATGATAGTGGACTCGGCGATGAATTCGGTTACGCTGTGGATTTAACCGGAGGTGTCGCTATCATCGGCGCGCCTAAGGAAGATCGAAGTGAACCCGACATGGGCGCAGCTTATATTTTCGTCGAGACACGAAGAGCTTGGCTACAACAGGCAAAACTGACCGCTAACGAGGCCGAGGCGGGCGACGAATTCGGGGCAGCTGTCGCTATTCACGAAGGCACAGCAGTCGTCGGGGCATGGAAGGATGATCATCCCGCCGCTGAAAGCAGAGATCGTGCACTGGAACCATTCCAGATCGACAAAGGATCAGCCTACTCTTTTCTCAGAGATGGATTAACTTGGGTGCAGAAACGCAGGATTGTTGCAAGCGGGACAAACCGCTCCGACCTCTTCGGTGCCTCGGTTGCAATCAGAGGCGCATTCGCTATCGTCGGTGCCTCAGGCAATGATAGTGCTGGTGATAACGCTGGCTCCGCTTTTATCTATAATCCTATTGATTTGGGATTCCAAGCGGCGGATGTTCCCTTCCCCGTTGATCCAGCGTCCCAGACCCTTACCACACTTGGGCACATTAAGCATACAACGGTTTTCCAGAATTACCCGAACCCTTTTAACCCTGAAACGTGGTTTCCTTACAATTTAGCAGAGCAAGCCGAGGTTAGCGTAAAAATCTACGACATCGGCGGCGGGCTTGTCCGCCAGCTGAATATCGGACTACAGGCACCCGGTAATTACCAGAGTCAAGAGAAAGCCGCATATTGGGATGGTAGAGATAAATCAGGAACGCGGGTCGCAAGTGGTATCTATTTCTACACATTTACCGCTGGCGATTTCCAAAGCACCCGCCGGATGGTAATTCTCAAGTAGCACTTCCCTAATTGATAGGCGCGTTTCAGCAGCGCGCCTAAAGGAAAATAGTGGAGATATTGAATGAGTCAGCACACCGGCTATGACGATTTACAAACCCATATCCCTGAATTGGAAACACCCGCAATTGAGACGTGGGAAAATCAGTATAGCCACCGAGATTACACCATCGAGATAACCAACCTTGAATT
>JAPPDN010000453.1:2745-7722 GCA_028824575.1 Candidatus Poribacteria bacterium
TGTCGAACTTAAATCGTTAAAGGAGTACTTCCTCTTCTACCGAGATGTCGGCATCTTCCATGAGCACATCGTAAATAAGGTATTAGAGGATTTTGTTGAAGCCTGCCAGCCACGGAAGGCAGAAGTCGCCGGTAACTTCAACATCCGCGGCGGTATTAAAACAGTCGTGCGGGCAAGTTATCAGAAATGAATGCAGCAGGAGGCGCGCTCCAAAGCGCGCCTAAAAGATCAGCAACAGATATGCATCAGGCAATAGGAACGGAGCGACCGATTCGCGCCGATTCATAGAGCGCATCAAAGATTTTCGCTATGTTCAGCACTTCTTCCGCAGGTACCGGAGACGGTAAGTCTTCCCGAACAGCCTTATGGAACGATTCAAATTCACTCAGTAACCCTGTAAGCAGTTTCGGCGTGTAATTCACCATCTCATCTTTCTTATCAAGGTAAATCTGAAGCGGTTCATAAGTGGCACCGGCTAAATCACCCATAAAGAACGTGCCGCCGATATTCTCAATGTGTGATGCCCACGCAGTCTCCAAGGTTACCGTCAACCCACTCTCAAAGCGGATCGTGCCCATCGCGAAATCCTCAACCTCAAAATCTTCAGGATCCCATTTGCCCCACGGGTTGATGACATCTTTTTTATGCCCAAACTTCGTTACCGCCATTCCGAACGCCTCAACAGGTTTCGGGCAACCGATCATCCAGAGTAACACATCTAAGATATGCACACCGATATCAATCAGTGGGCCTCCACCTGCGATGGCTTTACTCAAAAACGATGGCGAAGCCGGAACACCACGCCGCCGCATCGCCATTGCACGGGCATAATAAACATCACCAAAAAAACCTTCGTCGTAGAGTTTCCGTAGCGTGCGTGCTTCTGCACGGAACCGAGACTGTAAACCGATCTGTAGGACCTTACCACTCGCTTTCTGTGCATCGACCATCGCTTGTCCGTCAATCGCGTTCGCAGCAATCGGCTTTTCGCAGATAACGTGCTTACCAGCGTTCAACGCTGCTATAGTCGGGCCAGCGTGGAAATTATTCGGCGTGCAAACACTCACAGCATCGAGTTCATCCATCGCAGCCAGTTCCTCGTAATCGCTGAAAACGTGCGGAATGTCGTGCTGTTTAGCGAACGCTTTCGCGCGGGCTTCATCAATGTCGCACGCAGCAAGAATCGAGACACCCTTGACACCTTTATGACCCGGAAGGTGCTTACCGCCAGCAATACCACCACACCCAACAATACCTACTTTAACTTCTTTAACTGTAGCCATTTTGCTCCTTCTTTACGCATTCTAATTTAGTCTAATTTAAACGGTCACCACTTGTGGTGCCTGCTCTAAGTTCAGATTGTGCGCCGTTGCCCATTCTGTACCTGCCCAGTGGACACCGTTCGGGTCGCGTCTACCTTGCGTATCCGTGGATGCGCCGAGAAACTGCCTACCAAGATCATCCAGATTGTCAACGACCGTTTCATTCGGTTGCAGGCTGTCGTCGTAATATCGTAGGTAGTAATCCGGTTTAACCCAGCGATAATGGTACCCGTAGATGACCACCTTAGACACGTTCTCTCTGAAATTCAACCCCGCAGCATGATAGATACGACTTTCAAACAGGAACGCATCGCCTGCTTGGAGCAGTGGTTCATCATACGTAGGTGGATCGACTTCACCTTCAGGGATACGCAGCGGTTCACCCAACTTATTGCTCTGCCGGACAAACCAGGTCGCCCCTGAATTCGGCACACTGAAATCTGTTAAGCAATAGCCCACCTTCAAACCGACGCGCGGACAGCCTTCGTGTCCGACATCCAAATGCACACCAACATCTCGATGCCAGTTACGGTTCTCAGGTTTTTCAGGTGCCTGTGGATGTTTGTAAATAAGCGCGGTATTCGTAATATGGATATTCGTACCGAGCAGTTGAAGAATCAACGGCACCGCTTTTGATTGTGTTGCAAGATCCGCAAATGCAGGCTCTTGCACCAAACCGTCCCGCCGATGTGCGTAATAACCGTGGTATTCAAACGATTCCATGAGACGGTCGCCTGTTTCAGTCAGACGATCAATCATCTCGCTATCAATTGCAGAACGCACGATGAGGTAACCGTTCTCATCAAATTCCTCGCGCTGTGCATCAGTCAACTGAACAAATTCCATTGTTTTGATTTTCCTTGCGGTTAAGGTGAGTGGATTCGGAATTGACGTTCCTTTCTCTGGAGTCATCAACCCCTACGGGCTTGACTTGATTTTTTGAATTAATTTTAAGAGACCTTAACGAACAACCGTAGGTTGTGTTGTGCTGTTCTCTGCTTATGTCAAACTCACGTTCAGAGATGGGTTTGCAAGCTTTGCCCTGATAGTGGGTTGATAGACACGTGGAAATATGCTATCATGAATGCAAAATCGTGTCTACAGATTAACAAACAGTGATAGGACTATTTAGTTTTCTATTTTATTCTGTTTTTAGTTAACCAAACCCGGTCGGTGCGGTTTCCTAACCGCACCGGCTCCATAAAAGAAGACCTGAAACCCTATAATTTCTTAAAACTGAATAACCCTAAGAACAGTGAAAACGAATCTTTTCTGTCTTTCTTTATTAATTTTCTTATCCGTGGTGTGTCTCGTGCCAGCAGAACAAGGCACACTAACCGAGGCAGCACACGCCTATCAGACGGGTTTGCAAGCACTCGCTCGGAAAGATGATCGTACTGCGCTCGCAGCGTTCCAGCGAGCAATAAAACTGGACGCATCGCACGCTGAGTCACATTATCAACTCGGCGTACTTTACGGCAGGCAATCGCAGTGGAAACCAGCAATTCAGGCACTCCAGAATGCTATCAATCTCACCCCCGATTTTGCCGATGCGCACGTTCGTCTCGGCGAGGCGTATCTGATCGGTATGGCAAACGCGAAAGATGCCGTTGATTCGCTGCGACGCGCTTTACTACTACAACCAGATCTTTCTCGCGCACACAGACTCTTAGGCACCGCCTACCTGCGTCTGAACCAAATCGACGAAGCAATCCATCATCTTAAACGGATACCGCATGACAATGAGGCACGTTACATTCTCGGTCTCGCCTACTTCCAAGCGGAGGATTTTATACAAGCAATACCCCATTTTGAAGCAGTTATTAAACGCCAAAACCGGCACGCGAAAGCACATTTCAATCTGGGAAACTGTTATCTACGCACTGGGAAAATTACCGAGGGACGCGCTGCGCTCCGGACATTTGAAAAACTCACCCGTGAAGAGGAACAACTGACAACACTCCAACGTTTGATTCTCGACAATCCACAACGCCTTCAACCGCGTTATCAACTTGCGGAACTGCACATCAAACGAACGGAATGGAAACCCGCTATTGCAGAACTCAAAGTGTGTCTTACTATCTCTCCAGATGATGAGAAGGCATCCGAATTGCTCGGTTATAGTTATCTTCAAACAGAGGCTTACATGGACGCACTTGAGGTATACGGAAACCTCGTTGAATCATATCCAGAGAGTGCGGTATACCGGAACAGTCTCGGTATTGCCTACATGATGCGAAAAAAACCTCGGCAGGCGATTACGCAATTTGAAGCAGCAGTACGTCTTAACACAACAAATCCACAACTCTATCGCAATTTAGCAAATGCCTATCGGCAAATCGGCGAACAGGTGAAAGCAGAGCAGGCGTATCAACGCTACCTATCTCTGACAAAGTAATACCATTTCTATTTGGACAGTTTGCCTAACAAGTACCATTCAAAGTCCCCCTGATAAGGGGGATTTAGGGGGTTTCTTCCAATCAAAGTCCCCTGATAAGGGGATTTAGGGGGTTTCTTCCAATCAAAGTCCCCCTGATAAGGGGGATTTAGGGGGTTTCTTCCAATCAAAGTCCCCTGATAAGGGGATTTAGGGGGTTTCTTCCAATCAAAGTCCCCCTGATAAGGGGGATTTAGGGGGTTTCTTCCAATCAAAGTCCCCTGATAAGGGGATTTAGGGGGTTTCTTCCAATCAAAGTCCCCCTGATAAGGGGGATTTAGGGGGTTTCTTCCAATCAAAGTCCCCTGATAAGGGGATTTAGGGGGTTTCTTCCAATCAAAGTCCCCCTGATAAGGGGGATTTAGGGGGTTTCTTCCAATCAAAGTCCCCTGATAAGGGGGATTTAGGGGGTTTCTTCCAAGATGGAAGTTCTTATTTGGGCAATACCTTCTACAAATATAATATATTAGAAATCCTATAAGTTTCAGATTACAAGCATACGCAACACTATGAACAATTCACAATCTCAGTCCTCAAGTGCCACCAATAGTTCACGCGCCTCGCAGCATCAACAGCAGCAAGAACATGCCGATGTGTGTGTTATCGGCTCTGGAGCAGGCGGGGCTGTCGTCGCAAAAGAACTCGCTGAAGCCGGGTTATCGGTAATCATTTTAGAGGCAGGCGAAAATCACGACCCTACCACTTTCGGTAGCTACGAACCGGAGATGCTGCGCCGCCTCTTCTGGGACAACGGCTTACGGCGCACACGCGATGGCGCGATCGTTATCTCGCAAGGCAGAGGGGTCGGGGGTTCAACCGTACATAACCTCTGCTACGCTGTCCGTCCACCACAAGTACTATTAGATAGGTGGGGTGTTCCAGACCTCTCATCCAACTTTGCGCGTGTGGAGCAGATGCTCGGTGTCACACAGATACAGGAACCGGACGTAAACCGGCTAAACGCTGTTATTCGTCGCGGCTGCGAAGTGATGAAGTGGCGCGGTGTCGTGCAAAGGCACAATAGGGGGGCCTGCCCTACGTGCGGATCGCAGTGCCTTTTCGGATGCCCACTCTCGAAATCAACTCAGGACAACCCAACAAGAAGTGGCAAACAGAGTATGGCGGTTACGTATATCCCTTTAGCACTTGCCGCAGGCGCACGACTCTATAGCAACTGCACCGCTGAGAAAATCAAAAAAAAAAAAAATAGAGTCGTTG
>JAPPDN010000819.1 GCA_028824575.1 Candidatus Poribacteria bacterium
GAATAACAGGTGGGATCCTGGTCGTGATATATTTTTTCTTATAGGCGCGACCAACGGTGGCGTCCTGAAAACGAATGGCACTTGCAAGCGGATGCTTGCTGGTAAGGATATTCTAATGCCGAAAATGAAAACGCATAAAGGCGCAGCAAAACGTTTCAAATTCACGGCTAAAGGTAAAATTCGTCGCAATCGCGCTTATGCCGGGCACCTATTTATCTCTAAGTCGTCGAAGCAGAAACGTAGATTGCGGCAAGCGACCCTTGTTCACCCGAGTAATGAGAAACGCTTGAAACGCCTCATTCATCAGTAGAAGTTGAATGCCCGAATAGACAACGCAATAACGCGTTACGGGCGAAATAGTGGAAGTGATCGCGGACGCCTCGCGGGTCGCGATAGGAGTTTGAGATGGCACGAGTAAAAACAGGGAATGTCCGACGCAAACGGCGCAATCGGATGCTCAAGCATTCCAAAGGTTACCGCGGTGGGCGGAACAATCTTAAGCGTACCGCTATGGAAGCGGTAGAGAAGGGTTGGAATCACGCCTACGCACACCGTCGCGCACGCAAACGCGATTTTAGGCGACTTTGGATTGCCAGAATTAACGCCGCCGCCAGATTGCACGGACTCTCTTACAGCCGATTTATACACGGGCTTAAGACTGCTGGCATCGAATTGGATAGGAAGGTCCTCGCCGACATGGCTATCAATGACGAAGCCGGTTTTGGGCAGCTTGTCGCCCTCGCAAAGGGTTAGGCTCGCGGACGCACCGTGAATTTGCACATTTAAATAAAAATTAACATATCAAATGGCTATGAAGGGACTTATGTAAGCTGTTGAGACCTCCCAAATAGAGAGACCGCGTCATCGGTTGGAAGCGCGGTTTTGAGAGCAACAGCTGAATTTCATCCTGGAGCTACGCAATTAGAAAATGAAGCGGGTAGATTTGTAGGAGCGACTTCAGGGTCGCGACAATCCACCAAGCGGGGTGGTACCGCGGAAGTAGATGCCTGTCGCTTTCGTCCCCATAATAACTTCAACCATAAACTTGAAGTTACGGGGCAGAGTGATAGGTGTTTCTTTTTAAGAGGGACTATGAAAGCAGAATTACAAGCGATTCAGGTGGAAGCACTCGCAGCATTAAAATCGGTGGAAACATTAGACGCGCTTGAATCGCTCAGGATTACCTATTTTGGACGCAAGGGAAAATTGACGGATGCCATGAAAGGCATGGGTAACCTCTCCAAAGAGGAGCGTCCGGAGATTGGAAGACTCGCCAATGAAGTGCGTGCCACGCTAACGCAAGCGTTTGAAGCAGCAACCCAAGCACTGCATCATCAACAACAGGAACACCAACTTGAGGCAGAAGCCGTTGATATCACGCTTCCAGGACGAAAACCGGCTTACGGGAAAGCGCACCCGGTGATGCAAACCTTGGAGCGGATTGAGGCAATTTTCCGCCAAATGGGATTTGAAGCAGTGACGGGACCGGAGGTCGAGACAGAGTATTACAATTTCGATGCGTTGAATACGCCCGCTGATCATCCCGCACGCGATTTACACGATACCTTTTACCTGACAGATGGACATCTTCTGCGCACCCATAATTCGCCAGTACAAATCCGCGCGATGGAAAGTCAGAGCCCCCCTGTCCGCATCATCGTGCCGGGGAAATGCTACCGCGTGGATTACGATGTCTCACACACACCGATGTTCCATCAGGTAGAAGGGCTGCTCGTAGACAAGCACGCCACTTTTAGCGAACTAAAGGGGATCTTGACATCCTTTGCACGGCAGATGTTCGGTGATAAAACCCAGATGCGTTTCCGTCCGCATTTCTTCCCGTTCACAGAACCGAGTGCGGAGATGGACATCTCCTGTGCTGTTTGTCAAGGCGATGGGTGTCGGAGTTGTGGCGGCACTGGATGGGTCGAAATCTTAGGA
This sequence comes from Candidatus Poribacteria bacterium, assembly GCA_028824575.1. Taxonomy (GTDB): domain Bacteria; phylum Poribacteria; class WGA-4E; order WGA-4E; family WGA-3G; genus WGA-3G. The sequence goes on from JAPPDN010000819.1 coordinate 1,942, forward strand.
GCCGGTGCTGTTGATCCCGCTGTATTTGAAGCCGTGAACTACGACCCCGATGAAGTTACCGGATTCGCTTTCGGTATGGGTGTCGAGCGGATCGCGAACCTCCAATTCCACATTCCAGACATCCGCACCCTCTATGAGAACGATCTCCGTTTTTTACGTCAGTTTTAAAATGGCTATCAGTTTTCAGTAGGGAGACTTATGGCAAATAGCGTAATGATTACAACCACAATGCTCCTTAACTGACGACCAAAAACTGAGGACGCTTCACTCTGACCATCCATAATTATCAAAGGTTTTGATAAATGAACGTAACTTTAAATTGGCTTAAAAACTATATCGACTTTGAATGCTCCGCGGGCGAACTCGCTGATCGGTTAACGATGTTAGGCATTGAAGTTGAATCGGTTAAGCAACCCGGTGCCGAACTTGAAGGGGTCGTCGTCGGCAGTGTTAACGCCATCAAACCGCATCCGAATGCCGATAAACTCGTCCTCTGTCAGGTAGACATCGGCGAGCCCGAAGAACTCCAGATCGTCTGCGGTGCTCCGAATGTCCGAGAAGGGATGCATGCCCCTGTAGCAACGATAGGTACAACGCTGCCCATCGGTCTGACAATCAAACGCGCCAAACTACGCGGCGAAACTTCGCAAGGCATGCTCTGCTCCGAAAAAGAGTTAGTGCTCTCAGAAGATGCCGCAGGTCTCATGGAACTATCGACGGATATACCCATCGGCACACCGCTTGCAACCGCTTTGGGATTAGACGATACCCTGTTTGAACTTGAGATTACACCGAACCGTCCAGACTGCCTCAGTCTTATCGGTGTCGCCCGCGAAATCCGAGCGGAGACAGGCAACCCTCTAAAACTCCCACAAGTTGACTTCAGCAAAGATGGAGCCGATGTTCGAGAGGTTACCTCTGTAACGATTGAAGCACCAGACCTCTGTCCGCGTTATGCTGCACGAGTCATTCGAGGCGTTAAAATTAGACAATCCCCTGCATGGTTACAACAGCGACTCGAATCCGTCGGTATCGGTGTGATTAACAACATCGTCGATATTACGAACTTCGTCCTGATGGAATACGGTCAACCGCTCCACGCCTTCGACTATTACAAACTCGCAGAAAATCGAATTGTCGTCCGGCGTGCAATGGCAGGTGAAAAATTGACAACGCTTGATGAAATAGAACGTGAACTCACCACTAATATGCTCGTCATTGCCGACGCTGAAAAACCTGTCGCATTGGCAGGCGTTATGGGCGGATACGATTCCGAGATTACCGACGCAACGTGTGATGTGCTGTTGGAGAGTGCCTATTTCAATCCGTCAAGTATCCGTGCGACCGCAAAAGCGTTAGGGATGAGCACAGAGGCATCCTACAGATTTGAACGCGGTGCGGATCCCGGTATCGTGATCGCTGCACTCGATCGCGCTGCGCAACTCATCATCAAGTTGGCAGGTGGTACCGTCTGTAAAGGTGTTGTTGATGTCTATCCGGGGGAGCAGCCCCTGACCGAAATTCAACTCCGTCCGGAACGCGTCAACTTCGTCCTGGGAACCGAAATTGAGGCGGCAACGATGGAAGAAATATTAACGCGTCTCGGCTTCGCTGTAGAAGTCTCCCGGAGTATTCATCGCGTTACCGTGCCGACGTTCAGATCCGACATTACCCGTGAGATAGACCTTATTGAAGAGATCGCGCGCGTCTACGGCTACGATAACATACCGACGACACTCCCCAAAGGCGATATCCCTGTCCCCGCACCCGACCCGAAGGTAGAGGTCCGCAGGCGTATAAAACAATTTCTCCTCGCTGCCGGAATGATGGAAGCGATCAATTATAGTTTCTCTGATCCGAACAGTTTCGATAGGATCCGTTTCGCTGCGGACAATCCGCTTCGTAACGCTCTGCCACTACAAAATCCACTGAGCCCCGAAATGTCTGTACTCCGAACAACCTTATTACCCGGATTACTTGATAACGCGCAACGTAACCACAATCACCAGATAGACACCATCGCGCTCTTTGAAATTGGCAGCGTCTTCATTCGCAATGGAAAACAGAAAGAACCGGAACGGGTTACGGGTATCCTCGCTGGACAGGTCGGGGATGGTGTGTATAGCAATCCGTACCGAGAACCGGATTTCTACGACATCAAAGGAGTTGTAGAGGGGATACTTGAGGTTTGCGGCATCGTTGATTACACACTGGAGAAAACGGACGCGCCGACCTTCCACCCCGGTCGCAACGCAGCAGTGCTGTCGAGTAACAGACAGATAGGCATCTTCGGAGAAGCACACCCAGAGGTACTTGAAAATTATGATCTACCTTACAAAGCGTACCTCTTTGATTTTGATATGGAAGCGTTAGTAGATGCAGCCATATTTGCCAAACGCTTTGAACCTATCCCTGTCTATCCGAAGGTTGAGCGTGACCTTGCGATTGTCGTGGATCAAGAAGTGCTGTCCGATATGCCGACTGAACTTATTTACGCAACGGGTGGCGAATTAGTCGAATCGGTCCGCCTGTTTGATGTCTATGAAGGCGAACAGGTCCCGGAAGGCAAAAAGAGCCTCGCCTACGCCATCACGTATCACTCTGCGACCGAAACCTTAACAGACAAGGCGGTCAATGCCCTTCACAACAAGGTTGTCAAGCACCTCAATCAAAAACTTGGTGCTGAATTGAGAATGTAGAGGCTATGCACGCACACCGCATAAAAAGTCTATTTTCTGCCATCGCGCGTTATTACGACTTTCTCAACTCGTTGTTAAGCCTTAAGCGTGACAAGATGTGGCGACGGGAGACAGTCAATGTGAGTGATGTCGAACCGATGAGCAAGGTATTAGATGTCTGTACGGGTACGGGTGAACTTGCGCTTGCATACTCGGATAAAATCGGTGCAGAGGGTTACGTTATCGGCTCAGACTTCTGCTTTGAGATGCTCGTTATCGGAAATCAGAAGGTAGAACGGAATAGTAGTAGGCACGCTCCGTCGTGCCGTAACGCAAGTTTCCTGGCAGCGGACACCCTCATTCTCCCTTTTTTAGACAATACCTTTGACGTTGTCTCCGTCGGTTTCGGTATTCGGAACGTTTCAGATTTAGAGTTGGGAATCCGCGAGATGACGCGCGTCGCTGCACCGGGTGGTAGGGTCGTTATTTTAGAATTTACACAACCCGTGAATCCACTGTTTCGGGGTCTTTACTACTTCTATTTCACGAAAATCTTACCCTTTATCGGGAACTTAATCTCCCGCAGCAAAGACGATGCTTACGGGTATCTGCCGCGTTCTGTTATGAAATTTCCGAATTGCGATGCCTTGAAACAGGTGATGGAGCAGTGTGGATTGACAGATGTGCGGTTTTATCGGAAAACATTCGGCATCGTTGCGATTCACGTTGGGAAGAAACCGAGGAATATCGCTTGACTTAACGCGTGAGATGCTGGTGTAAGTTTTCAACTGCCCTTTTTCGCCAACTGTTCAACGTGCGCCACGACAGACTCAGATATCCCTTCTAAACTATACCCGCCTTCTAACGCAGAAACAACGCGTCCCGATGCGATTTCCTCGGCAAGTTCAAGCATCAGGTCTGTGAGTGTGGCAAATCCGCCTGCTGTGATTTCAGTTCCAGCAAGTGGATCGAGATAGTGTGCATCAAAACCTGCTGAGATTAATAACACTTCTGGCGAGAAATCTCGGAGTGCCGGGATGAGAACATCCGTAAAGACTTTGACGTATTCCGCATCGCCACTTCCAGCGGGCATTGGGACGTTTAGGGTCGTACCATGTGCTTTTCCGCTACCGCGCTCGCGACTTGAACCCGTACCCGGGTAGAGCGGTGATTGGTGGATAGAAAAAAAGAAAACCGATTCATCTTCATAGAAAATGTCCTGTGTGCCGTTGCCGTGATGGACATCCCAGTCAACAATCGCTATTTTTCCGACACCGTGTTCCCGCTGGAGGTAGCGTGCCGTAATCGCGATGTTATTAAATAGGCAAAATCCCATACTCTGTCCCGGTGTAGCGTGGTGTCCCGGCGGACGTACCATCGCAAACGCGTTTTTGACTGTGCCTGTTACGACTGCATCTGCTGCTCGCAGGACACCGCCTGTCGAAAGCAACGCAATATCAAACGACTCAAATCCGACGGTCGTGTCGTAGGTGAGTGGGATTTCTTTTTCACAGTGCTGTCGGATATGTTCACTATAGGCGGGATTATGGGCATAAGCGATCTGTTCAAGACTTGCCGGAGTCGGTTCAATCTGGTGCAATTGCTCCCATACACCACTTTGTTGAAGGGCTGCTAAACTCGCGCGTAACCGATCCGGTCGTTCAGGATGTCCGGGACCGGTGTCGTGATTAAGATAGTCTGAGTGATAGGCGAAACCTGTTTTTTGTGTCATGTCCATCTCTTTACCTTAAGAAAAAAGTTGACTGTGGCATTTGAATATATGATAGGATATATCTCATTATCACGTAACGTTTATACTAACACGTCTTCTTTCGTAAACCCTTGTCACTATAACATAAAATAGGAATAAAACAACTCAAAATTACAGTGGATGAAAACAAATACCTCTCACTTATCAGACAATAATATTGGACAAGTTTTTACACCGCTGAAGTGGGCAGAGTGGCTTATTAACAGATGGGATATCTTCAATGCGTGGCTTGAGGGTGCGCATATCTGCGATCCCACTGCCGGACAAGGTGCGTTTCCGCTTGCGATGCTCCATATTGCGAGGCAAAAAGGCGTTACTATTACGCCTGAACGCCTGTCACGTCTGACGCTTATTGAGATAGCCTCCTCACATCTTGAACGGTTTAGAAAAAACGTCAAGCACGAGTTTGGTATTGACTTTCCAGCCTCTCAAACTTTCTGCCAAGATGTTATTACAGAGGCACATGCAGGGAAATATGATATTCTTGTCGGGAATCCGCCGTGGGTTAACTTCGGAGATTTACCGACAGCATATAAAACGCGTGTAAAACCCTTTTTCCTTGAAGAAGGACTTGTACCAGATAGACAGAAAACCCTTCTGGGTTCTTCTCGGACGGATATAGCGGCACTGGTATTGAAGGTGGCTTTGGGAAGACTACTCAAAAAGAATGGGATAGGGTGTTTCTATCTCCCAACATCCCTGTTTTTCGGCGACGGTGCCCATAGCGGATTTAGGAATTACAGTACCAGAGGTTCGCGAAACGGCGTTGATTCCCGCAGGGATTTTGCCGTAGACACCGTCTATGAATTCACAGCAACAAAAGTGTTTGACGGCGTTGGCACATCGTATTGTTGTGCGAAATTTCAGGGAGACACGCGCCAGGATTTCCCAGTCTCGTATTTTAGAGAGTTAGACGGAAAATGGGCTGCGCATAAGGCACTGCCATTCAAAGACCCGACAGACCCGTGGCGAGTCGTGCAAAATCTTGATGAACTGGATACGGACACGACGCTTGAAATGAGATTGCCACCAGAACAAAAACCACGACAGGGTGTGAATACCTGTGGTGCAAATAGCGTCTTTATCTTTGACCGCAAACCTTCACATCTCCCTAAACAGTTTTTATATCCACTCGCAACAAAGGAGATATGGCAACAAAACACACTTTTACCGCACAAGTGGATCCTGTTGCCGTATCATCAGCAGACAGGAAAACCGCTCATATCAGAAGAAATCGAACAGTGGGATACCTTAAAAAAGCACCTTCAAAACGCCCAAGAGGTGCTACAAGCCCGCAAAGGAACGCTCCTCCGATCTGCTATCAATAAAG
>JAPPDN010000741.1:0-1199 GCA_028824575.1 Candidatus Poribacteria bacterium
GTAGGGCAATTCTGCGGCGTACTCGCCCAAATGCGAAGTGCATTATTGCCCGTTCCTGCGTGCGGTAAATCGTACTGCTACGAACCCACCCTAAACGCACCTGACCGAACCGTAAGGAAAATTAAAAAAATGAAACTGACAGAACATCAAGTAAATTTTTTCAATACGTTCGGATACCTCGCAATACCGAGCATGTTTTCTCCGAGCGAGATAGAATGGATTACAGAAGAATTTGAACTTACGATTCAAGAATTCGGCGGCGGTAAAAACCACGACGGAACAAGTCGCACAATGTTCGGCGGCCCCATTGAGCACCGTCCTCGACTCTGCACCTTGCTTGATGATGAACGGGTCAAAGGACTTATCGGTGGCGTGATCGGTGAGGATTTCAACTACGCGGGTGGCGATGGCAATTATTACACCGGCGACACCGGTTGGCATCCTGACGGTGGTTGGGGGAGACTCTTCGCTTGTAAAGTGACTTTCTACCTTGATGATCTGACGAAAGACACCGGATGTTTACGCGTTATTCCCGGCAGCCAAAACCCAACGCATTTCGTCAGAGCACAGAAGATTGATCCGAATCAATCGGAGGCACTCTACGGCATCCCACCCCGCGATTTTCCAACCAGCATCGCCTTGGAAACCTCTCCCGGTGATATCGTGATTTTCAATCACGATACCTATCACGCATCGTTTGGGGGTGGTGCCCGACGACGGATGTTCACCATGAATTGCACGCAACATTGCACAACCGAACCGGATTTGGAAACGTTGCATCAATATCTGAGTGTCCATTCAGCAGGCGGGTACCAAATTGACACCGGCGCGGGGATGTTTTTCCCAACGATGGTTGACACTGCAGATGAAAACCGGAGAATCCATCTCCAGCAATGTAGCGACATCCATGACGAACTGTTCCCACAATATGCACGACGCTCTTAGCATATATTGTTCAGAACTTGCACAAAATCCGTTATTGGGAGGCTTGAAACCTCACCAGCCTCATCTAATGTGTAGGAGGCATATAAAAATTGCGTAAGCCTTAGTGTTTTTATTGCAATTTTCGCTGTTTTGTGGTATTCTATAGCATAGGTTTTAAACTGTGGATTGATGTGATTACTCACTTGTAAGCCCTATTAAATGAGAAGCACATTTATTGGTACGCCTCCATATAACAAGCCCTTAGCGCACGTCAG
>JAPPDN010000741.1:1209-3625 GCA_028824575.1 Candidatus Poribacteria bacterium
GTTATCTCGGCAGCATTCATCTACGGGATGAGCACGCTTTACGCTGCCGCCTCACCACCCAAAGTTCGCACTCACTTGCCTTCGAGTTCCATCGCTATGAGCGATGATGCCTTAGCCACCTTCTTTAATCCTTCAGGTCTTGGAACAGGTCGTGGTTTAAACCTATACTATCTCCGAACATATCAGAGCGATTGGGCAGGCGATGACGCTTTTTTCCTCGCTGTCCCCGGAGCAGGTTTTGGCATGGAATTTGTTACTGCTGACGCAGACACAGATTTCACTCGCTATACATTTTCCGGCGGATACCACTTGGGCAAAGCACTCTACTGGGGCACAAGCTACAGTTGGATGAATTCGGACGATAAAGGTTATGATACATTCCGATCTATCTCCCTCGGTTTGATGTACCGGCGACGTTACTTTTCAATCGGGGCGACCGCACGCGATCTTAACAGACCTAAATTGCTTGGAGAAAAAATTGGGCGCACCTACGACTTCGGATTAGCACTTCGTCCAGGGACATGGCGGACGACACTCTCGATTGACATGCAGAAGACGCAAGGTGTAGAGGATTTAGCATTTCGATATGCTTTAGAAATTCGTCCTATCCGTGAATTCATGCTTCGTGGGACTCTAAACAACGACCTAAGTTTTGATGTCCGTTTCGGTATAAATATCGGGAATTGGGGGGTCGGCACAGGAAACGCCTTCGACAAAAACCAAGACCCACAAGCCGGGGTCGGCTATTTCCATTTCTCCAACGCTATTAAAACGAAACCTATACCCCGTCGCCGTATGTTCCTTGACTTACCGATGCAATCTCTCAAAGATGTCCTCCCGATAGCCAAATGGGACGAAGATATTGCTGGGATTCTCGTGCGTATCAATGGAAGCAATTATGGCATCGCACAACTCCAAGAGATGTCAGACGCTATCTTGGACTTCAGGGAGTCCGGGCGTGTTGTACTTTGTTACCTCACTAATTGCTCCACCGGCGACTATATCGTCGCATCTATGTGCGACGGCATCTTGATGAATCCTGCCGCTGAAGTGCGGTTGATCGGTTTGCGAACAGAACGTTCTTTTTACAAAGGCGCATTGGACATGCTCGGTATCAGAGCCGACCTTGAACGTATCGGTAAGTACAAATCAATGACCGAGCCATTCACACGCAAAGAGATGTCGGAGGCACACCGTGAAATCCAGAATATTATTCTTGATGATCTTTATGAACAACTCGTAGAGATAATCGCAGATGGGCGCGGATGGACACACGAAAACGTCAAGAAACGAATTGATGAGGGACCCTACACAGCACGTCAGGCACTCACGACTGAACTCGTAGACCGGCTTGTCTATGAAGACGAGCTCTTTGATGTTGTAACCGAACTCACGGATACCCGCACCGATTTGGTGACATTGAATGACTACGCAAGTCGTGGGCTGTACATGCAGGACTGGCAAGAACCACAGCCGAAAATTGCGATCGTTGAGGCGAAGGGATTGATGCTAACAGGCGATAGTTTTATTGATCCACTTTTGGGGACACAAGTGATGGGCGCAGATACAATCGCACGTATTATCAAAGAAATAAAAGACGACAATGATGTCAAGGCAGTTGTCCTGCGGATTGATAGCGGTGGTGGGCTTGTTACCGCAGCCGATACGATATGGCGGGAATTGGTACAACTCACGGAGGTCAAACCTCTCGTGGTGTCAATGGGTGATGTCGCGGCATCGGGCGGCTATTATATAGCAGCCCCCGCAAATACTATCGTCGCCGAACCCGGAACAATTACCGGTTCTATTGGCGTTGTCAGCGGCAAGTATAGTTTCAAAGGGCTATATGAAAAACTCGGCATCCGTAAAGAAATCCTCAAACGCGGTGAACACGCCGATTTTTACTCAGACTATGGAGACTATCCACCGGCAGAACAAGCAATCGTGCAGAAACAGGTACAGGAAATGTACGAAGACTTCATCAAAAAGGTGGCACTTGGAAGAACGAAGCTAACCGTAGAAGATGTTGACAGACTCGGACAGGGACGTATCTGGTCGGGTAGACAAGCAAAGGAAAACGGGCTTGTGGACGAATTAGGCGGCTTAAGTCTGGCACTCGCAATCGCGCGACAACACGCAGGATTAGGAGAAAGGTCGTTTGAAATAATCCAATTCCCCAAAAGAAAATGGTTGTCACAAATAGTCGGGAATCTACTATTGCCATTTATGACACTATCTCACACCGGACTTGGAAACGGAGGCATAGAGGACGCGGGGGGGGAAACCGAATCTCCGCTATGGTTTATTACGCGTTACGCAGGTTTGAACACTACCGCGAGACTTTTAAACATAATCAAAAAACATAGGCTTTTTCTCCTGATGCCTTATCACATAAGTGTGGGTAATTAGAATCCAG
>JAPPDN010000741.1:3635-7712 GCA_028824575.1 Candidatus Poribacteria bacterium
ATACTGGGACTAAAATCTTAAAACTGACGTTCGGAGCAGAGGTAAGATGCTGTTCGCTAAAAACCATTCAACACTGCGCCGTAAAATGGTCCAAAACCAAATCGAAGCGCGGGGTATCCAGGACCCTCAAATACTTGATGTCATGCGAAGGGTAGAAAGACATCTCTTTGTAAAACCTCAATATCGCAATGTCGCATATAAGGATGGACCACTACCAATCGATTGCGACCAAACAATCTCACAACCCTATATCGTCGCACTGATGACAGATTTGCTCGAACTCACGCCAACCTCAAAAGTGCTTGAAATCGGCACCGGATGTGGCTATCAAACGGCGATACTTGCCGAACTGGCGAAAGAAGTTTATTCCGTTGAGATTGTACCGATGCTTGCCAAAAATGCGAAAACACGATTGGAGAGGCTCGACTATCGGAATGTCCATTTCAAAAAAGGGAATGGACATTATGGATGGCAAGAATACGCACCTTACGACGCTGTACTTGTAGCCGCAGCACCTAAGGATGTACCGGAGCGACTCGTTCAGCAACTCGCAATGGGCGGTAGAATGGTGATTCCGGTCGGCGATTCTGAGCAAAATCTGCTTTTAATTCGGAAAAGTTTTCAAACTCGAAATAACGCAACACCGTCTATTCAGACGAGCGAGGTCACTCCTGTCAGCTTTGTACCAATGACAGGTGGACGAAAATGAATGCCCTATCAAAATCCTGCCACGTTTGCTACGCAGAAGATGTCAATTCGGAAGTAAAACAAGACTATATAATTTACTATAAAGGAATAATAAATTGAAACACATACGCTATCTGCTTCTATTTATCGTGATGCTTTCTCCAACTGTCGCCTTCACTGCATTTAACGACATCGGTGTTGGCGCAAGACCGTTAGGTTTAGGGGGCGCATTCGTCGCTCTTGCCGATGATAGCAACGCGGCGAACTACAACGCTGCAGGCTTAGGATATATTGACGCAATCCAAGTCGGTGCCACAAGGGCTCAACGCTTCAATGGGCTTGTTACCTATAATAGTATTAGCGGTATCATCCCATTCGGGAGAATAGGTTCAATCGGCGCGAGTCTCGGTATCCTTGCAGAAGATTCCGAAATTTATCGGGAACAGGCGGTGTCCATTTCCTACGGCAACGCTATTTTCAAGCAATTAGCGATCGGCGCGAATCTGAAACTCTTTGGTATCTCTTTTGACGAGACGAACGAATTCGTCACCGAGAATCCATATTTCGGTCAAACATCCAGTTCAACCGTTTCTTTTGATTTTGGGGTGATTGCAAAGCCGTTTCAGAGTTTGAGTCTCGGCGCATCCGTAGAGAATTTACTTCCTGCCAATACAAGTATCGCTGATACAAGTATCTTTGACGTAGACCCAGACCCAGTACCCCTGAACATCCGCGCAGGCTTAGCATACAGACTTGAATCTATCGCAGAGATGAGCGCGCAAGGTGCAGCGGTCAGCAATTTATTGAAAGGTAGTTTAGGAGCATTTGAGGTCGCCGCTCGTAATGGAGAGATTTATATACGCACAGGTTTGGAAGTCTGGTTGAATAAATCCATCGCTGTTCGTGGTGGGTACGGGTTAAAGAATGGCAGCGATTCTGCTACAACCCTGAGTTTCGGTGGAAGTGCCAAACTTCCGATTAGCAGCACTGCTGTCCAAATTGATTACGGCTTTCAACTGCTCAGCGGAGATTTTCAGGACAACATAACACAGCGGTTTTCTATCAATCTACTATTTTAGAAAGAGTATACCTAATGAAAAACATACAAATTGCTTTAACACTTATTGTGAGTCTATTCATCGCTATGAATAGTTATGGCGCGGTCACCTCTGTCGGAGAGATAAACGTCGTTGGTCAAACACAAGGTATTGTTCCTGCCAGTTCAACGGTGCCGTTAATTGTGACACTTTCAGTAGATAGGTCACTCGCAGAACCCGGCGAAGAAATTAAAGTTATTGAAATCGAAATGCCATCCGGATTTCTGACCCGATCATCCTATTTCAAAGGTATCTTGCGAGACCGAAACCAAATCGTAGCCCGACCAGTCGTCTCTGGTGGAAATGTCCTGCGCGTTGAACTCGCAGATGTCATTCGCGATTTCCAGAATTCGATCTACGAAATTACCTTTGACTGCCAAACACCGAATACTGTCACATTAGAGGCTGTGTTTAGAGCACGCCTGCGCAATCTTGATGACGCTCCGATCGGTGAGTTTATTCGACCCGGACAAGCGGACGGAAAGCTCAACAACGACAATTTTACATTGCAGGTGATTCCGAACATACCACCTAATCCAGTTATAGGGTTCACCGCTGAAGCCGATACGACCGGTGAAAACGATGTGACGCTCCGTTGGCAGAAATCAAATGATCCAGATGTCAACGGTTATCTCATCTATAGAGATAAAGAAGATCCTATTGAGGTCAAAGACCGGTTCTCAACCACATTTCGTGATGTAAATGTTCCCCCGGGAAATCATACATATCAGATAACCGCTTACAAGACGCTTTTCTTGCAATCGGAACGTTCCGCTATACAGACAGTGAACGTATCACCAGATACCGCTGCCCCCGAACCACCGGTGATGCTCAGCGTTACCATCACGAACGAAGGTGTGGAAATTTTGTGGAAATCCAGTATCAGTCGTGACGTGACGGAGTATAAAGTTCTGTTCCCGCCATCTGAAACCGGTGGGACTGAACCACTACCCAGCAATATAGAACGGACACCAGAAAATGATGAGACAGGATACATATCTATTGATGATCGGAGGTTGAATATAGGCAGTTTTACTTATGCTGTCATCGCAATTGACGAAGCAGGTAACGCATCCGCACCGGCACAGGAAAAACTTCGTATTTTTGATAAACCATATCCAAACCCGTTTACGCCACTCTCTCCAGATAAAGATTTTAATCAGGTCGTGTTCCCCGCACGTGTGCTTGAAGATGCTTCAGGCGAATTTACAGTACACATCTACGACATTGATGGAATGCTTGTCAAAACCTTAACAGCACTGCCCAGTGACACGGAATTGACTTGGGACGGTCGCGACGAAGCGGGGGAAATTGTGGAAAGTGGCATCTATGTCTACCAACTTCAGGTAGGGGACAGTTTTAAAACGGGGACGCTAATTGTCGCTAAGTAGCAACAGAACTTGAGATTTGCCATCACAGAGGCACGGCGCAGTTAAATCTTTTCGACGCACACCACTGCTCACTACATCGGGCAGCTTTGCCTCAACTCAAAAAAATTATTGACTTAATTCCCAATTTGAGGTTATATTATAATTTTAATTACCTATCGCAAGCCGTTGGCTTGTTAATACGCATTAAATTTTTTTAACAGCAATTTTCAAACCCCTGCAAGTTACATCAAAAAGGGCATGCTGTTAATCCAATATCAAGAGGAGATATAATAACAATGAACAGGCTTGAGCCACGACCATTCTGGCGGATAACACTACTGGCAATCGTCGGCATCTTAGTAACGGCTTTGTCTGCCACAGCAAATTGGGATATCCTTCAAAAACAAGACCCCGAAATTCGGGACTATATGTCGATCTCGTTCACAAGCGCGAAAAATGGGTGGGCAGTCGGCGTTTCGCCCCTGGAATTGGACTATCCCGGTTTTGTCGGATATACGACAGATGGTGGAGCAACATGGAATAAAGCCGAAATTGATGTGGACGCTCAACTCGCCAGGGTCTATTTCTTAGATGAAAATCACGGGTGGGCAATCGGCGAAAACGGCAAGATTGTCGCCACGACTAACGGTAAAGATTGGGAAATACAAACCAGCAAGGTTGACAACCCGCTTAAAGGAATCTACTTCGCCAATAAAGATGTAGGATTCGCTGTCGGTGCCAACGATACCATTCTCTCAACAAAAACAGGAGGGCGGACTTGGAAGGTGCTTCAAGGTGGAGTAATCGGTGCTGTTGGTGATGATGAAGCAACAATGTACAACGCCGTTCAGTTCCTTGATGAATCCACTGGCTGGGTTGCTGGCGTACACCTTGTCCCCCAAGTCAGTCAAAATAGCGTGATT
>JAPPDN010000085.1 GCA_028824575.1 Candidatus Poribacteria bacterium
CTCAGGAGCAAGTTGTGTTTTTCTGTGATTTGGCGGGTTTCGGTGGCATCCGTTCAACCCAACCTACAGGAGAATGGTACTGCACCATAGGTGTCAATTTAGGGATATTTTATAGCACTTTGTAGTGGTCTTTCTATACATGCCGCCCCTCTGGGGCTTAGATCTTTGGTCAATGCGTATTTCTACACAAATGCTGAAGAAATACCCAAGCAAATAAACCCTACGGGACTCAAGAGGGTTTTGAAGTCATCAAGGTTTTCGCGTAGGAGCCGGTTGGGTTGGGAATGCAGATCGCATGAATCAACGGTATGAATGCCTTATGGGCATTCACCGGGGTGAGTACACCGCAAAACCGAACCTACCGGTCTGGGGGTCGCGACGGTTATTTTTCTTAAATTGACGCTTATGGTTCGGTTTGCAACCGCACCAGAGGTGTCCATTTAGTGATTTTCCGTGCCATTCTCGGCATATTAAGTCTGAACTGTGATTTTTGTGATTTTTGTGATAAGATTTCTGATGGAAAATGAGATACTGATTGTGGTGTTGAAGTTTTTAGGGAGGTGGTGTTCCCGCGGAACTGATTCGTTGTCAGGACTCGGTTTTCAGTTTTTTGTGATGGGTTGTCTTATCATGGGAATCATAGGAATCAGAAAGATCACAGTTCAGAAAGCAGAAGTGTAAAGCGTTAGGAAACCGCTCGTCTGGGACTACCAGGCCAGGGTCTGAGAGGGTTTAAGTAGTATATCACAGAAAAACAAAAGCCACGGGCATGCACGAAAAAAGGCGTGGCTAAAAAACCACACCCGACTTGACAGAGTGCGCAGTACTCAGTGCGTTCGCTACGCTCACTTTCAGTTATCAGTTAAGAGACCTCTTGTAACTCTCACTGCGAGGCAAACTGAAAGATTTTTTCGCAGAAAAAATCGTACTGAAAACTGATAACTATCAAAAAACTGAAAAGCGGTGGACAGGGAATCCACCGCTTTTTCATGAGGTTAATTCGGTTGAGAAGATGTTATTCTCCTCCATAGAAAACAAAAACACCGGGAACACGTGCCTGCTTTGCGTTTGAAATAGTGTGAAGTTGCCAGTTGCCAGTTGCCAGAAAGAATTAACTGGTTACTGTCAACTGTTTTGAAACTTCCATTCATATAGGAGTTACCAGTTGCCAGTTATCAGTTGTCAGTTAAGATCAAATCCCCTCTTCTCTGGTAACCGGATACTGTTAACTGTAATGATTCAGTTACGGTGGGGTTCCATTTTCAAGGTTTAACGCGTGTTGTTTGTATGCATCAATGAGTTCAGTCTCGAATTCTTTCCAGATTTCAAGCTTCCGCCAATTCGATACAGTTGCCTCAGTGAAACCGAGTTCGCTTGCGATTTCGCGGTTGCTTTTACCGTCAAACGACATCCGGCAGGCGATTAGAAGTTGTTTCGTGCTTACTCGTTTTGGCATGTGAAATTCCATCCCTTCGTTTAAAATTAACCCAAGTGGCTACCTTTCTATCAGACTGTCTTGGATTCTGCGATTTGTTGTAGCATGGACGCTTCGTTTGGGTTTGTTGTGCCTCCGAAAACTCACAGTTGGCGGCACAAAGACGCAGAAACCGCATCGTTCAAATCTTGTCGGTGTTTAATATACAACGTAAAAAAAAGCAAATTATTTTTTTTAGGACTTACGCATTTTTCCATGAGAACCTACATGTTACGTTCTGCGGGCACCTCTTTCCAGTAAGGAGTGGGGACCCCGGTTTCAAAAACTGCCTGCGAAAGAACTGCGTAAGTCTCTAATTTAACGCAAGTTGCCACCTATATAGACATGGCACTCCTACGGAGTGCGGTCGCTTAAATATGCCGTTTCTATTCTCATTGCGAAGCAATAACACCCCTACCGGGTGAAGAAAGTTTCCGGGAAACCGTGTTACAATGCTCGAAATCCGTTGGTAGCAACTTGGGTTAATTTAATACAAAACTGTTTTTAAAATTATATTTTATTGTCTTAATATGTAAAATTATACAACAGTATCCGATATGTAGTCACAGTATCCGATATGTAGTCACAGTATCCGATATGTAGTCAAATACTTTTAGCCCAAATCCAGTAGGGTTTTTGCTTGAGTGTTTCTTCGCGGTTTTGCGATGTACTCTCCCATAAGCGATCTGCATTCCTAACCGCACCGGTTCCTATAAAGAAAGTAAAAAAGACGTGAAACCCAATAATTTTAGGACTTGCGCGTTTTTTTCATGAGAACCTATGTATTACGTTCTGCGGGCACCTTTTTCCAGTAACGAGTGAGGACCCCGGTTTCAAGACTGTCTGCGAAGGGATGGCGTAAGTCCTATTAAAGATGGCAAGTTAGGTTAGACTCCGTTTTTTAACAACCAATTACCTTTAATTATACGCACTAAAAAAAGATTTGTCAAGTTTAAACCTCACTTTTATTTGATTTAACGATAATTAAACACTTTAGATGCAATTTGTCAAGAAAAAATTGTAAAATGGAAACAGTGGAAAAAAAGGTAAAGAATAGGAAAGGTAGGTCTTTAACCCGAAACACGCGCCGGGCGCATTCCATGTCAAGGTTCCCTACTCCTCAAAACGGAATACAGGCACGTGTTCTCGGTGTTTTTGTTTTCTATGGAGGAGAATAACATCTCCCTCACATTAATAATTATACATAAAAATGTATAATTAAGTCAAATTTATTTTATTTTTTTTGAAAATATTATAATTTTTGGTTCAAAAAGTTCGTTAATTTGTGTTTACTTCAATCTATATGTACATTTTGAGGTGTCCGGTTCAACGCAACCTACAAGACGCTATAGATGCTGAAGAAACACCCTATCAAAAACCCCCTACGGGGCTTGGGTTTTTCCCTGATCTGCGTTTCTACAAAGATGCTGCAGAAACACCCAAGCAAATAAATCCTACGGAACTCAAGAGGACTTTGAAGACTTCAAGGTTTCCGCGGAGTATCCGATGCGGTTGGGAAACTGAACCTACCGGGCCTGGGTCCGAGGCGGTTTTTCTTTTTAAATTGACACTTATGGTTTAGCGAAATCCAACATCCCAAACGGTGTCGGTATCATAATGCGTTGGGTTTCACTCGGTTTTTAGTGATTTCAGGTTTCTCTGTCCCGTTGAAAGCTCTATGCTGTATACGATTTTTAATAAGTCTCCGTTCAACCCAACCTACAAGACGCTTTAATTTTATTTTCAAACTCACGTTCTGTTAAATAAAAATAAGGCGAAGTCAGAAGACCTGGCCTTACGGATAAAGTGAATATATAAAACAAAATGACCCTGAATTATATTTGGTGTATAAGGTATGTAAATATTTTGGCAGTGAGTTGCCAGAACTGGAGTTTACAAGATTTTCAGGATTACGAATTTGTCCGACAGGCGAAAGAACCTTGAGGAAACTCTCGGATAAATGACTCGACTCTGGGGCTTGCCTTATATGCCAAAGGTATTGGTATACTTTAGTAACACTGTGCGCCCCCTTGTTAATAATTTCCTTGGTACTTTATCTTCTCTGTCCGTGTTGAGATTTTCATTGTAAACCAGCCATAAGTCATTCCCCTCACGGAAATTATATCGAAACCGAATATTTGTTGAGAACCGATCATTAGCACTATTGTATTGCACAAATGCATTCAGAGAAATGTGTGTGTTCAGAGCTGCGCGGGTGCGAAGTCGGACGACATGTGCATTAAACCCCTGATTGCGTTCGGGAAAACGGACGACATTAACTTCATACTCACTGATCATTTCTAAGTGTCGGGAGACATTCCACGTGGGTTTAACGCCACATTCGAGTCGCCATCCATCATAAAAACCGCCGAAAGCCCAATCGAAATCTGTCCGGAACAATCTTCTACTGGGCATATCAAATCCGCCCTTGACTTCAAAGGTGGTGTAGCTGCCTGCTGGAACTATAGTGTCTTTCGGAAAATCCTCATCTTCGGTGAGATCCTCATAATCCATTTGAAAGTCCAGTGTCGCTGCTGCTCCAGACTTCCACTCGAGATCGATATCATAGTCAAGTTGCGCGGATTCCACAGAACTATCTTCATTACGGAGCACAACGAACCCTTTAAATTGTAACGGGCTCACCTGTCGAATTGGGGTACCTTTTTTAAGTAGCCAATCATAACGAGCACCCCACTGCAGTTGCGTGAAATCCTTTCGTTTTGTATACCCCAGTCCGGGCGAAAAGTCCTTGCCTCTCCGCGCTGCGACAAGTTCATAATCGAATCCAACATCGGTGCGTCGGGTGAGTTCTGCGAGAAACATCGCTGTATCGAAAAAATTGGCTGCCTGCTTCTGAGCAGCTTGATCCTCAAAAGTTTGTCCCCACTTAAGGGTCAAATATTCTTTTTCAAAAACCCGAAAAATACCGTCAAGTCCGTACGCGAAATTATAATTGCCGTCCTCGTCAATACGGTTTGTTAGCATGACACCCGCATAGGAATATGGATTAAGAACTTGCCGACGCAGCCGTAGTACCCCGAAGTTTTCGCTGTGGATGTCTTCCTTACGTGCGGTTTGCATGTCAAGGAAACCGAGGTCCCAATCGCCGATACGCCCAACGAGTCTCGCGCCAACAATGATAGGGATTTGTTCATCGTCCTGAATTCCGATCCGACGGCTATGAAAAAGTCGAGCACGATCAATAAAATTGAAGGAAAAAATCCCGGAACGTTCTTGAAAAAATTGTCGCTTCTCCGGGAAGAATAGCGAAAATCGGCTTAAATTCACCTGCTGATCATCAGCTTCTGCCTGGGCAAAGTCAGGATTTAGGGTGGTATCCAAGGTGAGGTTGCTGGTGACATTATATTTAATATCAAGCCCAACATTTCTCGCCAATTCATTTTCGAGATGATAGGCGGTCTTGGCATCGTTTAACGTGGGTGTTTGTTCGAGTCCGCCGATGGCGTAAGGCGTAAAGTAAATTGGTTTTTGACTGTAAACCTGGTTTAAAAGGATAGGATGCGCTCGCGAGGGGGTATCAATCCCGCGCTCTGGCGACAGATCCGGGAAGACAACTCGCTCGTTTTTTCGGGCAATATTTCGATAAGCGATTAATCCCATGGTCACGCTACCTGCTTTATCCTGAAAACTCAGACTGGAAAACGGGATACGCATTTCAACGAACCAACCCTTTTCATTCTGAACCGTGGCGACATCCCAATAGGTATCCCAGTTCTTGTTATCAGACTTGCCATCATTAAAGACAGCTTCATCGCCGCGAACACCGGCTGGTGTCGTCCAAAATGACAGAGCAGTTTTTTTATCATTGAAGGTATCAAGAATGATTCCAAATTTATCATCCTTGCTCGATCTATCCCGATAGAGCGAGTTCACGCGAATCCCAGAGGGGTCAGTATCATAACACCGTGCTGAACAATAAAGATAATCCTTATCATAAGCGATTCGGACCTCAGTTCTCTCGGTGGGTTCACCCTTGTAGGTGGGTTTGTACATGATCATAGGGAGGGGTTGAATCCGCTGCCATCCGGGTTCATTGCTCAATCCATCAATCTGGATAGCCTCTGTGAAATAGGTTAATGGTAGGAGTTCTTGGGCATTAGCAGCACTCACCGAGAAAGCGAGGGTTAGGATCACGTACGCCACAATAGGCTTTGATAAATCTATCATTTTCTTCTTTCAACGCGTTATCGTAAATAAAGCATGTAGGCGCGCCTCTCATTTGTTTGAAGCGCGCCTACGGATTGGTACAGATTGATAGGAAAATATGCCTACCACCTACGCGTAAAATTCATTCTACCGGTAAGTCCGGTTTCATCTTCCTCTTTTTTCGTCTCATACCCGATATATAAGCCGAGTGTGTTATTCTCACCATAACCGATGTTCAAACGTCCTCCGAAATTCAGAGCCCACAGTCCGCCGCCATCGCCAAGCCCCAGCACTGTTTCAAACTGTGGACCGATAGCGACGGTGTCGTTTAAGGCGTATGTAATGTAAGTCCGGTTGTAGAGTTCATTAAGGCTTTGGTCATCAAATAGGGTCTTGACTGTTCCGATTGTCCAGTGGAAACCGAAGATTTTACCGGCGGGTAGGATAGCAAAGATTTGCGGGTATAGGGCATAGGGTCCGTCTGGACTGGTATACTCGAACCCAACGCCGAGCATCGGTGTTAGCAGCAGTGCCATGCTGTCATTGGCGATAACAGGGAATGAAACGCCCATATCAAACTCGCCCAAATGATCATTCACATAGATATTAGAATCAAATGAAAGTCCACCGCCGAGCGGATGGCTTGCACCCACTAAAAAATAGGTGCCCAAACTATCGACATCGATTTGGAACCATCCGGTAATCTTTGGTTTTTCTTCCATCGATTTTTCCTCTGCCGCTTCACCCTCCATCTCATGGCCGTCAGCAAAAACGGTAGAGAAGTTAGCAATAAACATTATGGAAATTAACACCACAGCAGTTAATAGAAAAGGCTTGTTGAAAATCTGAGAATGGCAGACGAGACGTTTGTTCATGGGAATCTCCTTTATTTTAACGGGCAGAAATTTAACGTTCATAAATGCTGGGCCCTGGGGCTTAGGATTATACGGCACGCGGAGCGTGCCTACTACTTTTAATTCGCTTGTGCGATCTGTTCCATCAATTGTTCCAATTTACGCGGGTCTTTGACCCCTTTTGATGCTTCGACACCGGAACAGAGATCGATACCGTGTGGACGGATCGTCTCAATCGCGGCTTTGACGTTCTCTGGACGAATCCCACCTGCAAAGAAGACCGGTAGCGGACTCTCCGCGATGAGTTCAGCGGCGATATTCCAATCACAGGTTTTGCCAGTGCCACCGTATCTCGGTTTCTCCAGACTCATGTCAACACTATCAAATAAAAGGAAATCCGCACCGGCATCTCTGTAAGCTTGCATCTCCACCCGTACAGCAGGCATATCCACATTCTCAGGACTCCCTGCAGGTAGATAAACCGACTTCCAGAGTTGGCATGTCACGCTGCGCTTAAGTGCTTCAACCTGTTGTGGCGACTCTTGCCCAAGCAGTTGAACGGCGAACGGGTGAACCTGTGATACCACCGCTTGGATGTCGGATGTCGTACGATTGAATAGTAAAAGGACAGTTGGGATGGGGCTCGCGCTTGCGATTTCGACGGCTTCGGCAGTGGAGCGTGTCCGTTCGGATACGGCGACATCAACTAACACCCCAGCGTAATCCGCGCCTGCGTCAGCGGCAAGCCGAGCATCATGAATAGAGGTTATGCCACAGATTTTGACAGTGCAGCGGGATTCCTTAGACATTTGTGCAATAATCCTTTTGGCGGGAAGTATACCGATTAAGATCGGGATTACAAATCCCTCCTACAAGACGATCGGTTTTTATTTTTCAAAGATGGTTTGTCGGTCAGCGTCCGAATAACAGATAATCATCGTCACGGGTTGCCAACCGGTGTTGACAGCGTTGTGTTTGACATTGCGCGGAATACGCAACATCATGCCAGGTCTGAGTGGGATGACCTCATCTCCCAACTTATGGTCACACTCACCGGAGAGTACATAGATGAGTTCCTCACAGTTCGGGTGGTAGTGGGTAGGATTCCCTTCGCCAGCGTTAATGGAGACGACTCCGAAAGTCATTTCGGCTTCTGTGTCAATTTGGTCATTGCAGAGCCATTTAAGCTCGCC
>JAPPDN010000096.1:0-4196 GCA_028824575.1 Candidatus Poribacteria bacterium
TATGGTGTCGGTGGTCTTTGGATTGTCGGAAAAAGAAGAGCAGGGCGATTCGCTCGGCTTGAGCATGTATGCCGCGAAAACAGAGTCGCCGTATCTAATTTTTAACGGTGTACCGTTTATGGCGGAGACAGCAAAAATTTTGAATCCGAGCAAAACGGTGTTAGTTGCCGATAAAACAGCGGGGTGCTCGCTCGCCGATAACTTCGGTGCTGAAGATGTTAGGGAACTGAAATCCCTGTATCCCGGGGCACCAGTGATGATCTATATCAATAGTTACGCCGACGCGAAAGCAGAATCAGATATCTGCTGTACGTCAGCGAATGCAGCACACATCGCTAAATCTATGCCCGGGGATACACTGATCTTTGTGCCGGATATCTTCTTCGCGCAGAATTTAGAGGAAGAGTTGAAGGACGAGAAAAATGTCGTCTATCCCGGCAAAGACAACACAGCACGCGGGGCAGTTTGCGAGGTTCACGAAAAATTCACACTTGACGATCTTCTCGGCATCCGTGAATCCTTTGAAATCCCGAAAGGACACTCCCGCCGTAAGTTATATGCGCACTGGGAATGCCGTCCGAATGTCTTAAAGGAAGCGGATTTTTACGGCAGTACCAGTCAGATTATGAAGGACATAGCGGAACGTGTTGCGGCTAAACAACTCGAACGTGCCTTTGTTGCCTCGGAATGTGAGTTAACTTCTAACTTAGCGCAGGAATTTCCAGAAGTTCAATTCTGGACAGCATGCTCTGTTCGGTGTTCACACATGGCACAAGTCAATTTGGGCAAGATCGCGAAGATCTTGGAAGCGATTGATCGGGACGAGGCCCTTGATGAATATGAGATTACACTGAGTGCTGAAACTATTGACAAAGCCCGTACGCCAATTGAACGAATGCTTGAGGCGAGTGTGTAACAGTGTCCAGTAACCAGTCACCAGTGGCCAGTTAAGAATTCTCTTGTCTGGTGACTGGTTACTGGTCCCTGATAACTTCAAAAACGCGTGATGAAAGAGACGCGATGTGCGTTGCCGACATAAGCATCTGGTACGAAAGCGTAATCAAACTGGAAGTCGATACTTGCTAACGCGTCTTCACCACTGCGTCGTACGCCGATGCCGAGTGCTAATCCGTCGCTTGGGTTCTCGTTGAAACCGATTCGATATCCGACGCGTGCCGCGATACTCTCGTAAAACCACCGTTCTACACCGACATGAAAACTCGGATTTGCATCAAGAAGCGGGAGATGTGCGTCTGCGACCAATGCCCATATCTCCTGCGCGAGCATCGGTTTATCCGTCTCTACTTCTGCAGCGGGTTGCTTCCATGTTCTGTAAGCGACTCCTGCCCGAAGTGCCATAGGCAAATTTTCCCCACCGTCTAAGACCCCTGCATTTTGAACAGCAACTCCAATACCGAGGTGGTTGTCAAGCAAGCGCAAAATTAATCCGACATCTGCTGCAACGCCATAGGCGTTCTGAATATCCAGTTGCTCTGAAATTATCTTCGCTGTCCCGCCAACTGATATTGCCTCGCCGAGTGGATAGGCGAGGGATAAACCTGTAGCAAACCCACCAATCGTTGCGGTACTATCTGGATCTTCCGTTGGGCCCTGTCGGCGTTCAATTTCGGTGAAACTACCGAGGAAACTGGCACCCCAAACGAGCCGTTCTATGCGCTGGGCATATCCGATGGTTTGGTTGTTAATTTCCGCGAACGAAAAGTGTTGCATTGCGGTCAATTCTCGGTCGTGGACAGCGGTTAACCCCGCTGGATTCCAAAAGATGGTATTGATGTCGTTAGCAAGTCCAGCGAAGGCACCGCCCAATCCGGCGGGTCGGCTGCCACCTTCAATTTTTAGGAAAGCGGCACCGACTGTTCCTGCGCCATCGTTAATATCAGCGTGCAAACTTGGGGCAGCTGCAGTTATTATGAGAAGTGCCATTACGATTTGAACGGCTCCTCTTTTCAGCATCATGAATTCTCCTTTTTTAAAGTTACCAGTGTCCAGTGTCCAGTAACCAGTTAAGAGGGAGTTAATCTGATAACTGGTTACTATTCCCTAACTTCTTTCTTAGTCAACGACAAGCACCTTGCCGACAACATTTGCGCTGTTTCCTGCTGCATTGACGGCTTCTAAACGGAAGATGTAGAGCCCTCTTGCGACAGTGTTACCTGACTGGTTCTCCAAATTCCATTTAACCAATTGGTCGTTCCGCTGTCCGGAAACAACATCCGGGTAGGTTTGTGATAGCACCATATCTCCACTCCAATCATAGATGCTCAAAGTGAGTTCGATAGTCTCCCCGAGGGGTACATTAACATCAAATGAGAAGAAAGCGACATCTCGTTGTGAGAGGCGGAGCGGATTTGGCCACCCAAATGTTGAACCACGGAAGGTGAGGGATACAGACATTGTATACTTTCCGATGTCATAAACGGCGTAATTGCCTGCATTATCTGTGACGCGGACATCTAAGTCGTATTCACCGGAACGCGTTGGCAGGAAGTCAATTGACCAGCGGCTCCACGGTTCTTCTTGCGCATTGCTGTCATCGACTGCTGGGACCGGGGCAATCGGTTGATCGTCTGGGCCGGTACCTACGATTTCGACGAGCCAGACACCGGATGCCTGAACAGGAATTTCACCATCACCGATGCGCTGTGTGCCCGCGGGGTCGGTGGCTGTGCCTTCTAACGGCAGGGGTTAATCGGTTAGTTCGGTTTCACCGCCATCACTGGTTACAGAAGCGGTCGGTTCACCTGTTTCATAGAGAAATTCTGTTGTGATAGAATCGGTTGGAGCGAATCCGAGGAGTTCGGAGTCGTTTCCAATACTGGTAACTTCGACTTGATAGTTTCCTCGAAGTGTCAATCCATCTGATTTAAAAACGATCGTGTCTACACCGTTTTGCTGCGTGTTGCCAGACAGTTCCGATCCGTCCGGACGCCTCACAGTAATTTTTGATTGTGCCAGATTGACTCCCAAGCCTGTATCAAAGATATTTGCTTGTATGACGACACCACCGGTTGTAGAGACTGCGGTCGGATAATTGTCCGTATTGATGTCAACAAGCAATGGAGCATTGTTGATAAGCAGTGTGCCAGCATCAATCATTGGCGGGCTGGTATCGTAGATAAAGACCCTTTCATAAGGTTCATCATCGTTTCCTGCGCGGTCCTTGGGGTTAACGGTAATTCGGTACTCGCCATCTGCGGAACCGTTGTCTGCGAGGGGTGCCGTGAGACGGAAAGTGAGGTTACCTTGTCCATCGTCGTCAACTCGCCCTGAAATTTTGGATGCGTTTGGTGATAATCGCTCGAAAGTTAACCATTTTTCGTCGAGATTTTCCCAATCAATACCAGATGTATCATCGGTGAGGTTGACGCGAATCTCTGTCAGTGAATTATTAACCCCGGGTTGTGCAACGACAAGATCGATTACATCATCGCTTTCAATTTCTGGTGCTTGTGTGTCATATATGAACGTCAATCGTTGCGTTTCACCGTTGCGCCCGGAAGCACTGATTGGCGTAAACTCAATCGTATAGCGGCCGTCCTCGGAACCGTCAGTTGCGAGCGGTCGAACCAGATTATAAATTAACTTGCCAGATGCCCGCTGTTGTTGGCCAGCAACAACTTGGTCCCCCGGATTTAAGAGGCGAAGCGTTGATAGATGATTTTCATCATCTGTTTCGAGTTCCACTTCTATCTGCTCAATTTCTTCATTCGTGAAGGCCTCGTCTACTGGTGCTGTAACCGGTTCCGTTGAAACGATTGTAGGCAAACGCCTTGACAATAGGAAATTCCGTTCAAATCGGGTTGCTTCTCCGTTTCCGGCGCGGTCAACAGCTTGAACACGGATAGTGTATCGTCCATCCTCAACGAGTTGATTCGTGCTAAGCGTTAACTCGGTTGTGCCGTTACTGACAAGTTCACCAGCGATCTGTTGCCCACTCGGGTTCACCAATGTCACCGTAGTCCTTGTCCAGTCGATCTCACTACCGCCTTCATCATTGAGCGTTACCTGTACCTGTGTGATATCCTCGGTGAGAAGTGAACCATTAGCGGGAACTGTACTAACAAGCGTCGGTGCTTGCGTATCATAGACGATGCTATGTTCAACTGTGAAGGCATTGCCAGCTTTATCTGCTAACTCAATAACAATGGTGTATTCACCATCCATACTACCGTCAA
>JAPPDN010000096.1:4206-7686 GCA_028824575.1 Candidatus Poribacteria bacterium
GTAAAGGCTGGTCAAGCGTAAAAAAGAGTTGGTTATTCGTATCATTAGTGAGTTGCGCAGGAACTAAATTGCCATTTGCATCCCGGAGGCTCACTTTCTGATCCGATAACTCAAGATCTGCAGGACCGACATCTGCAACTGTAAAGTGGAACTGCGTTAAACTCTGACTGATATAGGAGACCGGTTGACTTAAATCTATCGGGTCAGCAGCGATTATCTCTGGTTCTTGCGTATCATAAATGAATTCGCGATAAACGGTGTTTCCCTCGCGTCCGGCTTTATCAATAGGTGTAACATATACACTATATCGTCCATCGGTAGTGCCATCAGTCGTGAGTGTTATCGGTTCCCAAACGAGCAGATCTACTCCATTAGAACCGATTTGACCGGGAACAACTAAATCCTCCATGTCTGCTACCGTAATATCCGATCCGTCACTGCCGAAGGATAATCCTGTCCCTGTTGGGTCTTCAAGTACCGCGCCTATAATCATGTTGCTTGCATTGGCGTAAACAACATCGCCGCCAGCTACTGTCTCGGAGTCGCCTATAACAACAGAACTGACACTCGGCAACGGTATATCGAGAATGAAAGTGTAATTAATAGGCGCAGTGGCGACATTACCAGCGATATCTTGTGGTGTGACAGAGAGGACATACGTAGCAAGTTGATTTAATTCCGGAAAACTGGCAGTTATCTGAGATGTACCGTCATCTTGCAATGTGAGCGGGATGTCCACTACTTCAGAGGTAGTAGAGACACCGGAACTCACGAGCGTAACCACTGTATTGACGAAATCAACTCTCGTTGCTTCGTCAAACTTAAGTGTAATGCTGCTGATGGGTTCCAAAACCTCGGCAGTTCCTTGCGGAACAAGTTCTATCGGTGGTTCGGTATTTACCATGACAGAAGAAAGTTGTGGTACTTGAGAATCATAGATCAAGAGATGTTCCGAATCCAAGGTATTACCGGCTCTATCAATAAGGGATAACCTGACTGTATACGGGCCATCAACGCTTCCATCTCGAGCGAACGGGAGCGACAGGGTCAAGTAAAGTTGATTTGTTAATTCGTCGGATGTCAACGTTGCCGGTACGACATTTCCAGAACTGTCTATTAACTCAATGGTTTGTGCTTCCAGAAGCAGGTCCGCCGGTCCGACATCTTCAACAGTAAACGAAAACTGGTTCAAGCCGCCGCTGATGTAAGACACAGGTTGACTCAACACTATGGGAGAAGACGCAGTGATACGCGGGTTTTCTGTATCGTAAATGAACTGTCGATAAACGACATCGCCTTGTCGACTCGCTTTATCAATAGGTGTAACTGCCACAGTGTACCGACCATCAGCACTGCCATCAGTCGGGAGCGATATAGGCTGCCATGTTAACTGGTTCTCGCCCTCTGTGTGCGTTTGACCGGGAACAATTGTCCCTGAGGGTCCCGTCACAACAATGCTTGAACCACCATCCCCTAAAGCGAGTCCGGTGCCAGTACCGTCCAGCAGAGTGGCGACTATTGTGGTATCACTGCCGTTGAGGAAAACAACATCCCCAATTTGTCCGCCCAATTCGACAATACTGACACTCGGCAAGACGAAATCAAGGTGAAAAACGTATTGCACAGCCCCCTGGGCAACATTACCTGCTATATCTTGCGGTGTGACAGACAGTGTGTACAATCCAGCTTGGGTGAGTGCGACAAAACGCGCAGTCAGTTGCGTAAGTCCATCATCTGAGACGTTGATCGGAATCGGTTGTTCATCAGGGCCGACCAAACTGACGACGGTACTCGCGAAATCAACGCGCGTCGCTTCCTCAAACTGAAGCGTAACACTGCTGATAGATTCCGCAATTTCGGTAATTTGCTGTGGAACGAGTTCCACTGGTGTCTCAGTATTTATCAAGATCGAGGAGACACGAGGTACTTGAGAATCGTAAACGAAACTCTGTGCCGACTCCAACATATTTCCTGATTTGTCAACAAGCGAGACCTTGACGACGTATTCACCATCCGCGCTTCCATCCTGCGCAAGCGGAGCATCAAGCGTGAGATACAGTTGACTGTTTATCTCGTCAAACGTGAATATCGCATCGACGGGCACGCCTTGGGCATCAAGAATTTCTATCGTCTGTTCCGATAGTTCTAAACCTGCGGGGCCTACATCTTCAACAGTAAACTGAAATTGTGTAAGAGATCCACCAATATAGGTAACGGGTTGCGTCAATGACATTGGTGTAGCAGCGGTGATACGTGGTTCCTGTGTATCGTAAACGAACTGCCGATAGACAGCATCGCCTTGCCTCCCGGCTTTATCTTTGGGTGTAACAACGACGGTGTAGCGTCCATCGGCACTGCCATCAATGGGGAGCACTGTGGGTGTCCACGTTAATTGATCTGTCCCATTAGATGTGGTAATGCCGGGTGCGGGTAGCCCTGATTCAGTAGTGACAGCGATCGTTGAACCGCCATCATCCAAGTCTAACCCGGCACCACTCAAATCAGCGAAAGTCGCGACGATATTGGTCGCCTCGCCGTTGATGTAAACGATAGTGCCGAGTTTATCGCCAATGAGAACCGAAGTGACTGTGGGTAAAGGGACACCGACGCGGAATCTGTAAACAAACGGTGCAGCACTCTGGTTTCCAGCCAAATCCTGCGGTGTAATCGCGAGAATATATTCACCACGCTGGGTTAATACTTGGAAATCAAGGGTCAAGACATTTCCGCCGTCATCAGAACGGTTAACAGCGATGTTCTCACCAGCGGGATTGGTCAGCGTAACACCGGTATTGGTGAAATCAATCCCCATCGCGTCCTCAAATTGGAGCGTAATACTGCTAATAGATTCTGGAACCTGAACAACCTCTTGTGGGGAAAGTTCTAATGGTGATTCCGTGTTTACCGAAACCGATGAAATACGAGGCACTTGAGAATCGTAAACGAAGACATGCTCCGAATCCAAAACATTTCCGGATCTATCAACAAGCGGCAATTTCACGGTATATTCGCCATCGGCACTTCCATCTTGTGCGAGCGGAGCGTCAAGTGTGAGATACAGTTGACTGTTTAATTCATCAAATGTCAGCGTGGCACTGATAGAGGCACCTTGGGCGTCAAGAAGTTCTATTATCTGTTCGTCTAATGCTAAACCTGCGGGTCCGACATCTTCAACGGTGAATTGAAGTTGTGTGAGAGAACCGTTGATATAGGTAACGGGTTGAATCAATGAGATCGGCGTAGCGGCAGTGATGCGTGGCTCTTGTGTATCGTAAACGAACTGACGATAAATAACATCGCCTTGCCTCCCGGCTTTGTCTTTCGGTGTGACGGTGACGGTATAGCGACCATCAGCACTGCCATCAGTCGGGAGCACTGTGGGTGTCCACGTTAATTGATCTGTCCCATTGGATGTGGTAATGCCAGGTGCGGGTAGCCCTGATTCAGTAGTGACAGCGATCGTTGAACCGCCATCATCCA
>JAPPDN010000786.1 GCA_028824575.1 Candidatus Poribacteria bacterium
ATGTCCACTACCCCGCTCCTTGACAAAGACAGGCTCTACTTCCAGCTCATCCATAGCAACGCATGGGTTGTCCTCGCACTTGACAAAATGACCGGTAAAGAGATCTGGAAACATGATAGAGATAGTGACGCAACCGCTGAATGCGAACAGGCTTATACTTCTCCTATTATCTATCGGGACGATGAGCGTGAATACCTTGTTGTCCACGGTGCTGATTATGTCACCGCACACAGTTTGGAAGACGGCAGCGAAATCTGGCGATGTGGCGGCTTGAACCCAATATCGAGTTATAACTACTCCCTCCGGTTCGTCACTTCTCCGGTTGCAACAGAAGGACTCATTGTCGTTCCTTCTGCGAAAAACGGCCCCGTTTTGGGCATCAATCCAGCTGCGACAAAAGGCGATATAACTGAAAGTAAATGGCAGATTTGGAAACGTCAGCAAGGCACTCCGGATGTCCCTTCGCCACTCATTCATGATGGCTTAGTCTATCTCTGCCGAGAAAACGGCGACCTGATATGCCTGGATGCCAAAACTGGAGAGCAGTTCTATCGAGAACGAACGCATCGACACCGGCATCGCGCATCGCCTGTCTATGTGAATGGATATATCTATCTGACATCTCGGGACGGGGTTGTCACCGTAGTGAAAGCTGGACGTGTGTTTGAAATCGTCGCCAGCAATTCCATGGGTGAAGTCATCGCTGCGTCTCCGGCTATCGCAAACGGCACGCTCTATCTCCGCAGTTATCAGGCACTCTATGCTATCGGTGCAGAATAATGAAAACTTACACCGATTTACCGAGCGATGCCGGTTCCAACATTATCGGACAAGTCACAGCACAAGCGAACCGGCTTCAACAGCGACTCGCTTCAGTAAAACACACCGTGGCTATTATGAGCGGGAAAGGCGGTGTCGGCAAAAGTTCGCTCACCGCGAACCTTGCTGCCGCCCTCACACTAAAAGGCAGCGCTGTCGGAGTTGTTGATGCTGACATCAATGGACCAACGCTTGCCAAAATGATGGGTGTACGCAACGCTACACTGGAATACACACCTACAGGCGTCAAGCCTGCAATCACCGCACTCGGGACCAAACTGATCTCCATGGATCTACTTTTGGCTGAAGACGACGCGCCGGTGCTTTGGAATGCGCATTCTCAGAAGGACGCATTCACATGGCGTGCCACGATGGAAGTAGGCGCGCTCCGAGAGTTCATCGCCGATACCGAGTGGGGAAACTTGGATTACCTCTTGTTAGATCTGCCACCCGGGACCGATCGACTGCCAAACGTAGCAGAACTTATTCCGAATCTCGGTGGGATCGTCGTTGTGACTATACCCTCTGAAGTCTCGCAATTGATCGTCAAAAAATCGGTGACCATGGCGAGAGATATTCTCAAAGTCCCGATCATCGGCGTTGTCGAAAATATGGCGTTCTATGTATGTCAGCACTGCGGCGAGGAGGAACCACTCTTTTCCGCAGACGAAACGCCTAATAAAGCATTCCAGCAGACCCTCCTCGGCAGCATCCCGTTTGATCCTCAACTCTCGCGCGCGAATGACAACGGAACCCTCTATCTTGGGGAATATCCAGATGCTCCCGCGAGCAAGGTACTCATGCAAGTGGCTAAGAAAATCCAAGACTTTTTTGATGAGAAAATGCAACGTAGCCCGTAATGAAATTGTAGCATAAACTGTTAGTTTGTGCCTCTTTCGTAACATATTAGATGTGAGATACGTAGTCCGTAATGAAATGGAGGACGGGCATAAAAAAAGCCCGTGAAATACTAATCTTACGTTGTTTAACCGCAAGGAAAGTTAAAATTATGAAGTTCTTGTGTACAGACTGCGACACAGCGATGAAGTTTAAAGATGTAACCCGACCTGAACAAGGTTCCGTAACAGCACTTTTTGAATGCCCTGACTGCTTTACAGAGATCGCCATGTACCTCAATCCGTCAGAAACGCAGATGCTGAAATCCTTGGACCTTAAACTCGGTGGCACTAACGAAGCAGCACAACCGATGCAGTTGGTGCGCTCACAATTAGAAACCGCAAAAGGCGAATCAATGCCTAACATGTTTTCGTCAGAGGCAAGTTCAGGCGAGACTGCTGAAGGCGGCAAATGTCCCTTTACTGGCGTTATCTCCGACGCTTTTCAGGAAGAACCAGAACCTGCCGAACCGACCGGTCCCACTTGGACAGCGGAGGCACTCGAACGCTTAGATCGGATCCCCGCTTTTGTGCGCCCCATGGCGAAGATGGGAATTGAGAGTTTTGCCAAAGACAACGGCTACGACGAAATTACAGGCGAAGTTATGGATGCCGCCCGCGGCAACTTCCCCACACAGTTCTAACGGGTTGGAACCCGTTCGCTGACTACTTTCTCGACTCATTATAACGTAGGACTACCACTGTTGCCAGCAGATATGTCTGCCTTTATTGCGCCCCATTTGGCACTTTCCCTGATCCGATTGACAGTCCCTTCTGTGATCTTATATTTTCCATAAGGAAATCCGACAATGGAAATAGGTTCGCCTTTCCGCACAACATCATTGTTGCCAAGTGGAAGCGGTGTGCCTTCACCCGCAATTTTTAGAACGACAAGATCTTTTTTGACATCAAACCCAGCAACGCCTTCAACTTTCCAAGTCGTCTTTCCATCAACCGATTTTACCCAAAAAATCCGCTACATCCACCCGTTGAAATATTGAATAAACGGGTGTGCTTCTCTATTTTTCAATAGGTAATAACTCGCCATAACTATAGCACATCAGAAGTGAAAAATCAACTTAGTGAAACCTAACATCGGTACGCATCGTTTATTTATAGCGTTTGGGTTTCATTCTAATTTAGGCATCTTAGAGATATCAGGCAAACCCAGAGGATAGCCGATACTACTGAAATCGGCTAATTCGCACTGTGATTCCAATAAAGGAGCAACACTATGAAAAATATGAAAATAAAAATCAATAATATAACCTTTTTAATCAGCGGTCTGCTCATTATACTTATCAGCGTAGCAGGCTGCACCGATGTCCCTTATTCAGGACCCGTAGTAACCTCCGGCGACCTAGACCAGTATCTTAACACAATAGAACAAGATACCGTCTGCCTGGAAGATGGATTCGACGCAATCTGTGTAAAACTTTTGTTGGATAAAACAGAAATCGACCCGACAAATATAGACTATACACCGACTGTCCACGTTCATCCAACAAACATCGCCTATGTCTTTAATTATCAAGGGCGAACCATACTCGAAGCAAAACGACTCATGGATACCAGCCAGATTGTACAGGAATTGGTAGAAGCAGGCAAAGCCGAACTGCCACCAAATGTTAATCTGAACGGTGGCGATACCAACTATATACCGGAAGGTTGGAGCATTGAGGTATACTATCCAAGCGCATTCCGTGAAGCGAACCGCGGCAACACGCCCGAAACCAGCGGACTCGGCATCAGAATCGCCGAAGGAGAGACAATCCCAACCAAGAGGCAAAGCGATTTGAAGATCACTGAATTCACCCAAATCAACAAAAACGACGGTAGACGCGGCGTTCGATTTTCCGTCAAAACGCAAACCCCAGAAATAACAATTCAGGTAGACGGAGTCGTACCTGCCAATATCGCAACTTTCCATATCAACGGTGACAGCGTAGAAGCCGACAATAACCAAAATATCCTCCGCTTACAACCCATACAGTAAGGGGTTTTTGCTTGCGGTATTTCTGCGGATTTCTTCAAGGTTCCCTCGCTCGACATTCGCAGATACCTTCAAACTCAAACTTTATGCAGCAATAGTATAAACTTCGATGGAACAGGAGCAGCATCGTGAGAAAAATATCACAAATGGATTCCCGGAACCCGAAAAAATTTAAACCTACACCCGCGAAATTCATCATCGGAACCCTCATGATCCTTTTTGCTATCACCGGATGCTCCGATATGCCTTATACAGGTTCAACAACGTTGACTGTTCATGAAGTGGATCGCTATCTTGTCTCAACCGATGGAAATGCTGTCTGCTTTCAGGATGATCTTGACGCAACCTGCGTAAAACTTACGCTGCCAACAGGGGCAGGCGCAGATACCACTAACGGACCGGACATCTACATCTATCCGGAGAGACGGCTGTATATCTTCTATCATGAAGGGAAACCTGTTGTGCGCGCAGAAAGAGTCCCGATACAGACACCGACGGATACGACAGGAGACCCGTCAACGCCTAACGGACAGGGTGGAAATAACAATAATGACGGCAATGGGGGTAACAACGGTAATAACGGCAATGGGGGTAACAACGGTAATAATAACGGTGGGAACAACGGTAATAACGGCAACGGTGGGAACAACGGCAATGGGGGTAACAACGGTAATAATAACGGTGGGAACAACGGCAATAATAACGGCGGTTCACCCAATGGCGATAATCCGGATGATACCAATGGTGATAACAACGGCAATAACAGCAATCCGCCGAATAATTCTGATGATGGACACGGATGGATTATCTGGATATACTACCCCGAGGGAACAATACCCCAAAATCCACCCACACTTAGTGAGAGCGGCGTAACAATCACAATAAATGGAAAACAACTGACAGATGAAGATATAACGGGTTTTGCACAATTCATTAGTCCCAATAACGAAGTAGGTGTTCAGTTCTTCTATCCAACGCAGTCCGCAGATCTTTTAGATTTAAAAGTGCGAATGGAAGGAATCGTCGCTGCTGAGGATCCAGTAAAATTCAACATAAACTACTTGTGGAACTCGCAATAATGTCATCATCTACCAATTGAATATCTATGTAGCCGACTGCCCATTATTCGTCCTCCAATTGATGCACAACAGCAAGCGGCGTTGCCGCCAGTAAACCCGCGTCAATCGGGATAACGACACCAGATATCCATTTCGACTCGTCGCTGGCGAGAAAAACCGTCGCCCACGCCACATCCCAAGCCGTTCCCTCTGTGCCAAGCGGTCCGATAAGACGACGGCGTTCCCGTTCCGCTTCACTCAGGTACGGCGCGGGGAATGACGCATAAAGATGTCCAGGCGCGATACAATTCACGCGGATGTTGTCACGTCCGTGATGGACCGCCATCACCTTTGTCGTCGAAATCATCCCACCTTTCGCTGCAGCATAAGGCACATTTCGGGATGAACCCGCACGCAGCGCGTCAATCGACGAGACATTAATAATAGACCCACCGCCCGCCTCAGCCATCCGTGGCACCGCATGCTTACACGCCATAATCATGCTCTTGAGGTTGACATCCATCACTCTGTCCCATTTCGCTTCGTCTACCTCCGTGACCATCCCAGAACCACCCAGTCCAACATTGTTAAAAAGGACGTTCACTTTACCAAAGCGTTCAACCGCAGCTGCTACCATTCCAGCGCAAGCTGCCTCTGTGGATAGATCACCGATAAATACCGAGGCTTCACCCCCTGCTGCCTCAATCTCGGCAAGCGTGGCGGTGGCGTTCTCAGGTGAGATGTCCGCCAAAAGCACTTTCGCACCTTCTCTCGCGAAAAGCATGGATGTCGCATACCCGGTTCCATCAACTTCACCTTTTTTGCCAGCACCCGTGACAATCGCGACCTTTCCATTCAATCGATCCATTATCTTCTCCGTGTCAACAAGGACTTCACTTTCCCAGTAGCAGGGTTGTTCGTAGGGGCGTGGTTTCCACGCCCGTGTGATCAAACTGGGAGAATCTGCCCCTACAACGACTGCTAACCGCTAACCGCCAATCCCCAACTTATCGTTAATCTCTTTCTGGTAGCCTTCGAGTTCACAGTTTTCAATCTCGGCGATTGTCACCGGACGACCGAACCAGCCGGATTCATAGACTGCCATACAGATCGCTTCAGATCGCATCCCTTCAACGGCGTCCACTTCAGGTTTGCCACCACTTCGGATCGCATCGGCGAAGTATTTCAGCTCAATCGCGACGGTGTCTTCAATGCCACCTGGGAAGTAGTATTCCCGTTCCGAATCGCTGAGGCTATCCGTGAATTCTTTCATCAGATCTTCGTTGGAAATCGGTTCACCACCGCGTGGCACTAAACCTCTACCCCAATCAAGTGCCCCCTCACTGCCGTAGACAGTGTGCTGCCCGAACCCGTGTCCCGGTGCCGAACCGACCCACGTCCACTGCGCCGTAACGCCTTGTTCAAACTTGATGGTAGCGATCATCGCGTCTTCGACATCAACGGCATAACCGCCTTCACGCTCACTTGGATTATCGTAACGGTAAGGTTCGTAAGCCTTGTTAATCGCGTAAACTTCCTCGGCTTCCAGACCGAGAATATAGCGCATCAGATCGGTGAAATGCACACCGCCATCTAATGCCCAACCACCGCCGGCATCCATCTTGAAGTTGCGCCAGCCCCATTTGCCCAAGCCTTCTCCGACTTCGATCCAGAAGAACATACGAGGCTCACCGATACGACCTTGTGCAATTGCCCAGCTCCGCGTGCGTTGAATGCGCGCCAGACGATAGTTTTCAGCCACAGAGATGATCTTATCGTTCTGATCCGCCGCTTCCATCATCAGTTGGCACGCCCGCATCGTGATACCGAACGGCTTTTCAATAATAACGTGTTTCCCCGCCTCAAGTGCAGGCACGGCGAGCGTATGGTGTGCACTGTGAAGCGCGCAGATGTCAACACACGCCAAATCAGGATGTTTCGCCAGCATCTCATCAAGTTCGGTATAGACAGCAGGTTTTGTACCGCCTTGAAATTCGTGTGCCTGATTCGCGCGTTCCGCAGCGCGTTCCTCGGCGATATCGCACGCCGCCACTATCTCAAAATCCCTAAGTCCTTTCGACCAGAGTTGACGATAACCGCCCATGTGTGCACCCGACATACCGCCGCATCCAACTAATCCCATCTTAATTCGTTCGGTTCCCATGTAAGCCTCCTTATAGGTCTGTCCAAACCACGATTCGCGCGTCCAACGCGCCTAACAGGACATGCGAAATTATATGCTATACGGAATCCCGTGTCAACATTTTTTCTCGCTCTGGCTGCTAACGCCAAATCCCTTGACTTAAAAATTCTTTCTCTGATAGAATACATAAGTAAAAGGAGGAGTAGCTATGTGCATCACGAATGCGAAATTCTTCTGTAGTCTCATCGGGATCTCAGTTGTACTCGCCGTTTCACTCCTGTTTGGTAGTGGAATAGCCGACGCAGCAATTGATAAAAATACAGTCGCTGTTTGGCTCTTTGAGGAAGGGGCTGGAAAGATCGTGAAAGATGCCTCTGGGAACGGACACGATGGCAAATTTGCTGGGAGTCCCAAGTGGGTAAAAGCGAAATTTGGAACAGGGTTAGAGTTCCCCGGCGATGCAGGTGGGTACATCGTCGTCGATTCTACCAAAAAACTGGAGTTGGAAACACTCAGTATTGAAGCATGGGTTAAAGTGAAAGAGAGTACCGGTAAATGGCAAGGTATGGTCTGCAAACAGCAGGCAGGGTGTAACAATCGAAACTACGGTATCTGGGTTCATGTAGATAAGAGCGTTTTGCATGCGCAGATCGGCGCAAATGGGGGATGCGCGTTCAGTATAGACGGCACAAGCGACATCACAGATAACAAGTGGCATCATCTCGCCTTTACCTATGATGGCAAGATGGGACGCGCGTATGTCGAT
>JAPPDN010000246.1:0-225 GCA_028824575.1 Candidatus Poribacteria bacterium
GACTCACAAAGCGTATCCCTACGCCTGCTCCTATAATTACGACACCATACGTGATAACCAGCGAGATGAGCAGAAATAAACCCACCCAGAAACCGTGATTGATTCGATCCCCGAGCAGCACCTGCCAAATAAAATTCTCAAAGACAAACAGGCAAACCCAACCACCTATCAGTCCAATGACACCTCCGGTAACAATCTGCCCAAGGGTTAACGTAACACTATTCT
>JAPPDN010000246.1:235-7662 GCA_028824575.1 Candidatus Poribacteria bacterium
CTATTCTTTTTCATATCTTCCGTCCGACTTTCTCTCTTAAATATATTAATTCTATTGTATCACGATGACACATTATTGTCAAAACAATCTTTCTTCAGAATTGGTTTGACACAATTTAGATTTTGCATTAAACTGTTACTACCAAGTGCAGTTTTTACGTTCAATTACGCATCGTGAGCGGCGGCTTTAGTGCCGTTCCTAAGGAGACTCTCATGTCGAAAATCCTTGTACTGTCAGGTGAAAATCACCGTTTTAATGCAAGTGCCAGCATCATTCACGATTTTCTTGCCGAAGATGCTGACATCTCAGCAACCTTAGTTGATGATAAAGGGATCTTAGCATCATCCGAGTTACAAACCTATGATGCGTGTGTCTTTGGCACCGGCTTCACGCGCACGGAACGCCAAGAAGACGGATCTGTCGCACGTGTGTCCGATTTAACCTCAGATGAAGAAGACGGTTTATTCGGATTTGTAAGTGAAGGCAAAGGATTAGTCGGTATTCACGGGACCGCATGGTGGATCGGCGGTCGCGCCATGGACCTTATCGGCGGGGCTTCCAATTGGCATCCACCCGGCTCAACTTTTACTGTCCATATTGAGGATGACGCACATCCAACGACCCAAGGCGTTGAAGATTTTGATGTGGAAGATGAGATTTATATCTCTGCACACGACCCGCATATCCATGTCTTGGCATCCGCTGAGTGGTTCGGCAAGGCGCATCCTATGGCGTGGGTAAAGCCCTACGGTTCCGGACGAGTCTTCTATACCACTTTAGGTCATGGACCAGGCACCTTCGAGCGCGCCGGTATGCAGAAATTCCTCACGCAAGGCGTGAAATGGGCAGCTGCATCCTAAGAAAATTCTGTGAGGCGAGGCATTTATGCCTCGCCTCGCCACATTATCGCATACGCAAATGCAGACACTAAAAATCACAGACATAGAGACTGAGGTCATTCAGGTAAACCACCGCGGTAATTGGCTCTTCGTCAAGATACACGCTGATAACGGCACAATGGGGGTCGGCGAGGCTTCTCACGGTAGAGATGATGACAGCGTTCGACATATCATTGATACCCTCAAACCCGCACTCGTTGGATGGAACCCGTTTCAACTGGAGGCATTCCGCCAACGTTTCTACCGCGACACTGAAAGCCATACCTATCATACCGCGCTCAGCGGAATTGAACAAGCGATGTTTGATCTCGCTGGCAAGGCATTAGACGTACCAAGCTATCGACTGTTAGGTGGCAAGTGCCGAGAAAAGATTCGTCTCTACGCGAATATCAACCGCGCAACCGTGGATCGCAGCCCTTCCGGGTTCGCTAACAATGCCGAGCGCGCCGTTGCTGAAGGTTTTAATGCCATAAAATGTGCGCCCTTTGACGATGTTTCAGTCGCTAATATTTCGCGTGGGAGTTTAACACCCGCTATTTGTTTAGGCATTGATCGCATCCGTACCATTCGCGCAGCGATCGGTGGAGATATCGACCTGATGGTGGATTGCCACAGCCGTTTTAATCCAGGTATCATCATCCAAGTCGCAAAAGAGTTAGAAGACCTACACCTCTTCTGGATTGAGGACGTTATCCCGTTGGATAATTTGGATGCCTTCGCGCATATAAGTCGCTCCATCGGCATCCCGATTGCAACCGGTGAACGCTTACGGACCCTCACTGATTTTGACAGACTGCTAACCGAAACACACGTTGACTATATCTTACCGGATGTCAAACATGTCGGTGGAATATCAGGATTGAAGAAAATTGCGACGCTCGCCGCTGCGCGAAATGTTATGATGACACCGCACAATCCGAGCGGGCCCGTCGCAACCGCTGCAAGTGTGCAATGCATGGCAAGTGTAACCAACTTCGCAATCCTTGAATACGCATGGGGAGAAGTAGAGTGGCGTGCTTCGCTTATTGAACCGCCGGAGAAAATAGTTAATGGATCTATTGAAGTGCCTGACCAATCTGGGTTAGGCATCACATTATAGAAAACCCACAATACA
Organism: Candidatus Poribacteria bacterium; assembly: GCA_028824575.1. GTDB lineage: Bacteria > Poribacteria > WGA-4E > WGA-4E > WGA-3G > WGA-3G. The sequence continues at coordinate 2,249 of JAPPDN010000246.1, forward strand.
TCAGGAGCGATCAAATGATATTTAGCGATATTGCATACCTAAAAATAACACCAAAGTTCCTTCTTTTTTGTCTTCTGCTAAGCGTTGCTACACTTGCTGGATGCCTTGGAGGTATGCAGACAACAGCAACCCAACCTGAAACTGATGAAACTGCGTCAACTGCGGAAACAGAAGCCCCCACAGCCCTCGCAGAACTCCAACTTTCAACGCCTAAAACGAATTATGCGACGAAAGAAGCTATTCCGCTTGAACTCAACATTCAGAACGGGAAATTTGATCTGCTCGTCCCATTTTTCAGTGTCGCAACGAAAGGGGCATTTACGCAAATAACTGTGAACGACGCGAATGGACAGATTGTTAACCCAAAACACCCAATTACACAAGAAAACCCACAAAAATATGTGACGGGCAATGATGGAAAATCTGTCCGATGCATTCAGGGATTTGAACTCAAAGCATCCGCAAATCAAGAATTAAAATTTAAAGATATTCAGAGGTATTACCTGTTGCAGCCGGGGACTTACACCGTAACGCTTTCAATTGAATTGGAGGTTTATAAAGAGTCTATAACCGAAGAACACCCCGAAATCCGAGAATTAAAGCAAGATATGGCGCGCATCCAGAACGACCCGAATCTTCAAGGGGCTGCGAAGCAGGATGCCCTCAGTTATTACCAAGAACAGATTAAGTTTATTCAGGAACGGCACAAAGACGCGGTGAAAGATATTTACCTACCCGTCAAATCGCTGCGTGGAAAGGCACCGCTTACATCAAACAGTATTACTGTGACCGTGGAACCGGAAACAGAACCACCAGCCGGGCAGACACAGAGCGAAACGCCATCAGGGATTAACAAACCTGATACCGTGCCACGGAAGAAACCACTCGGGTTAGAGGACATCATCGCGCGGACGGCATCCGAATGGGTTGCCCCTAAGTACAAGACCAAAATGGATCCCGAGTATCCGCAGAGTGCCAAAGAGGCGAAAAAGGAAGGCACTGTTGTTTTACAGTTTACCATTGATGAGAACGGCACCCCAAAAGACATTGTAGCACTCACGAATTTCGGATTTGGTCTTGAGGCGGCAGCAATTGAAGCATTGAAGAAAAGTACCTTTCATCCGGCAATGAAAGACGGTAAACCCATCAGCAATCAGGTGAAAATACCATACGAGTTCGCGATTGTAGATGACAACGCGCCATAGCATGGAAATTTTTATGCAAACATTCAAAAACGCAATCTTACTCTATCTACTTCTAACCTTTAGCATGATAGGGTGTATCACGAGTTTGCAAACGCAATCTGCGCCAACGGATATAACAACAGCCACTTCAGGGGTAACGCTCACTCTCTCAATACCCGAGGCGACTTATACATCTAACGATACTATACCGATCGAACTCAGCATTCAGAACGGGAAATTTGACCTACTCGTGCCGCTTGCCAACATCTCAACACCGGGTGCATTTGCGCGCTTAAGAGTTACAGATACTAACGGCAACGTTGTCGAACCTAAACGCTCAATTACCGCGCCGAATTCCGAAGCAATTTTCATGGAGAAAGGCGCGAAAACTGTTCAGTGTATCCGTGGGTCAGAGTTGAAAGCATCAACAACACAAATTGTCTCTTTAGATGATTTACAAAAATACTACCAACTTCCAAAAGGCAGTTACACCGTTGAGCTCACAATGGAGTTAGCCGTATATCAAGATTCTCTGAAAAAGCAACACCCAGAAATCACAGAGTTGGAAGAGGAAATCAAACGGATTCAGAAAGTGGCAGATGCGCACGTCTCCGCTGCCGACAAGCGTTCCGCAGTTAACGATATCCAACAACAGATTGTATCTCTTGAAAAGAAACAAAAAGACACTTACCTGCCCGTCAAATCGTTACTTGGCAAGGCAACGCTTACTTCCAACAACATCATCATAACAATAGAATAACGGAAATATTGAAAAGGAAATTCTTATGAGAACATTTAAAAGTCTTACGCTGCTTTATTTATTTCTGATTTTTAGTATGGTAGGCTGCATCACAGGTTTGCAAACCCAATCGATGCCAACGGATGTGACAACAGCCACTTCAGGGGTAATCTTTTCTCTTTCAACACCTAAAGAGGCTTATGTATTTAAGGACACTATTCCGCTCGAACTCAGTATTCAGAGTGGAAAATTTGACCTTCTTGTGCCTTTTGCCAACGTTGCGATACCAAGCGCGTTTGCACAGTTAAAGATTACAGATACCGACAGCAATATTGTCGAACCTAAACGCTCAATTCCTGTTCCGAGTTCTGCTGAGGTTTTTATTGAAAAGGATGGGAGATCCGTTCAGTGTATCCAAGGATTGGAATTGAAAGCCGCAACAACGCAGATTGTCCCCTTGAATGATTTACAGAAATACTATCAATTGGAGAAAGGTGATTACACAATCACGCTCACAATGGAGTTGCCGGTTTACCGAGATTTTTTGAAAAAGAAACACCCAGAAGTTATAGAATTAGAAGCAGAGATTAAACGGATTGAGGATGTGACCGATGCACATGTCTCCGCCGCAGACAAGCGTTCCGCGGTTAACGATATCCAGCAGCAGATTGAGTTCCTTGAAAAGAAAGACAAGGACATTTATCTGCCTGTTGAGTCGCTGCTCGGTAAGGCAATGCTTACCTCCAACAGTATCACTCTAACAATAGAATGATCAGGATGCTGCAAACACTCCGACTTTACCTATTGCAAGGCATCATCTTTGGAGAACTCACTATGAAAACTATGAGACTTTATCTTCTATTCAGCACCAGCTTGGTATTGGTTTTCTCAAATCTGTTTAATATTGCGGCACAAGTCCCGAAGCGCGCCAAAATTGTGTTTACCTCTACCCGAAATAGTAACGCTGAAATCTATGTGATGAACGCTGACGGAAGCCAACAAATAAGATTGACGCATCACCCTGGAGACGATTTCGATCCTACCTGGTCACCAACGGGGGAACACATCGCTTTTGTCTCAGAACGAGGACAGAACGGGGTTTTTGATATCTATCTCATGGATGCTAACGGAAAAAATATACGCCCCGCATTTGACGAGTTGGACTATAGGACCGCACCCGCTTGGTCGCCCGATGGCAAAAGAATCGCCTACCATACATACTCACCTATACCAGATTGGGCAGTATACTTCAACACAATAGAGGGCGGAACAGCGGAGCGGGTTTCCAAAGCAGGAATATACCCTGGCGGTTTCCCTGATTGGTCCCCTGATGGGACTGAGATCGCCTTCACCGGAGGCAGCCGGACAGAATGGCGCATTTGGATTATTAACCTACAAACCCACGAGAAAGAGATACTTCTTCCAAAGATTAAGGGAGGTAACATGCAGGATCCTGCCTGGTCTCCTGATGGAAAAAAACTTGCTTTTTATTGGTGGAAGCCAGACGAGCAAAAGTCTTATATCTACATCGTCAATCGCGATGGACAAAATCTTGAGAAGATAGTTGAAAATGCATCCAGAATGGTTGCATGGTCTCCTGATGGGAAAGAACTCCTTTATCGAAAAACTGTTGGGGGCCAAAAACTGTTTTTTAAAATAAACTTAGACACTGGCACCGAAATCTTGCTCGCCCGCTTCGGTCAAACAATACGCCATGGACAGAATATAGGGTGGGACTGGTTTGATCCGAAAGCCTTGTCTGTTTCCCCGCAACCACAGTCGCTTACCACTGTTTGGGGTGAAATGAAAATTAAAGACTAAATGGAGTCTATTATGAAACGTCCATATTTTTTTCTCTTGTGTAGCATTGGTTTCACGCTGCTTTGTTTCAGCGTTTGCCGTGTCCCGGCACAAGCCCCAACACGCGCTAAAATTGTGTTCGCATCCACTCGGAATGGCAATCACGGCAACGCTGAAATTTATGTGATGAATGCTGACGGCAGCCAACAGATACGATTGACGCACCACCCCAGAGACGATACCGACCCGACTTGGTCACCAAACGGCGAGCACATCGCTTTTGTCTCAGATCGAGACCATAAAGGGCTTCCAGACATCTATCTCATGGATGCCGATGGACAAAATATACGCCGAGCTTTTGATGATTTGGAGTTTAGAACCGCACCCGCTTGGTCACCCGATGGAACACAAATCGCCTACCTTACATACTCACCCGTGCCGGATTGGGCAGTGTACACCAAGCCACTCGGTGGCGGCGAGGCAAAACGAATCGCCGAATCAGGAAGAGGGTTTAGCGGTTTTCCCGCTTGGTCGCCAGATGGAACCGAAATCGCTTTCGTTAGTGGTAAATCGCCCGAATGGCATATTCGGATTATCAACCTAAAAACGCGTGAGGAGGATAGAATTCTTCCAAAGGTCCAAGGAGACAATATGCTCTATCCGGCTTGGGCCCCTGACGGGAAACGACTCGCCTTTTCCGTGTGGAGATGGGATGGCGCACCGAGTATCTACACTATCCGGCGTGATGGGAAAGAATGTGAAGAGATTGTTAAACACGCCTTCGGAACACTCGCATGGTCACCCGACGGAAAAAAACTGCTTTATCCAAAAACAATTGAGGGTTCAGATCTGTTGTTTAAAATAGACCTTGACGCTCGCACCGAGACACTGCTCGCGCGTATCGGTCCAAGCAAACACCGTAATGGAAATATAGGTTGGGACTGGTTCGATCCTAAAGTTTTAGCGGTTTCCCCACAATCACAATTGCTAACAACCACATGGGGTAAAATGAAGGAAATCCAAGACTAAATTTTAGGAGTCTATTATGAAACAACTCTATTTTTCCCTTTTATGTTGTGTCGGCTCCACTCTGTTTTGTTTCAGTGTTTGTCAAGTTTCGGCACAAGTTCCAACGCGTCCCAAGATAATATTCAACTCTAACCGAGACGGCAACGCCGAAATTTACATGATGGATACCGACGGTAGGCAGGAAGTCAGGTTAACCCAGCACCCCGATGCTGATTTTCAGCCCGCCTGGTCCCCAACAGGAGAACAGATACTTTTTGTATCTAAGCGAGACGGCGTACATGACCTATACCTAATGGATTCAAATGGTGAGAATGTGAGGAAAATATTTAAAAAAGGTTCCTTTAGACAACAACCCTCATGGTCGCCCGACGGTAAACAGATCGCTTATCTCGGAAATAAAGGCGATGACTGGGCAATCTACATCGCGACACTCGATGGCAAAGAGGAGCGTCTATCATGGTGTGGCAGAACGGGTGGGTTTCCGGCATGGTCGCCGGATGGAACAGAAATAGTCTTTGCTACCGCACATTTCATAGGGCAAGCCCCGTCGCCGATGGCCATCTACAATCTGCGCACAGGAAAAAAGGAAACTTTTCATCCAGAACAACAGCTACGGATGTTCTACCCCTCTTGGGCACCCGATGGCACCATCGCTTTTTCAC
>JAPPDN010000080.1 GCA_028824575.1 Candidatus Poribacteria bacterium
AGTCACTACCCGCCATGAACCCACCATCAACAAAGACCATCTGCCCTGTAACAAAGTCGGAAGCATTAGATGCGAAGAAGATTGTCAAGCCTGCCAAGTCTTCAGGCTCACCCCACCGATAGGCAGGAGTCCGATTGAGAATCCATTCATTTCGACCGTCCTCACGTGCGGGAGCAGTCATCTCCGTCCTGATGAAACCGGGAGCGATGCCGTTCACCTGAATGTTGTGTTCCGCCCATTCCACGGCGAGCAGTTTTGTTAATTGGAGCAATCCACCCTTCGCCGCTGTGTAGGCGACACTCGTCGGCAACCCGATGGCTGAGGTGAGCGACAACGTATTGATAACCTTGCCTGATCTCTGCTCTTTCATGACATTGCCGCAGGCCTTCGCGAGAAAGAACGCGCCTTTTAGATTGACATCCGTGACGAAATCCCAATCCGCTTCGGTAAATTCCAGTGCGGGGTTACGGACGTTGACTCCGGCATTGTTGACGAGTACATCAAGCCTACCGAGCGTTTCTACCGTCTCTGCGACAAGTGCGTCAATTTCTGAAAGATTGCTGACATCCGCCTGAATCGGAAGGATCTTCTTGCCGGTTTCGTTGGCAATCCGTTCAGCGACAGGTGTCAGCGTCTCTATTTCTCTGCCTACAATAACGAGATCCGAACCAGCACCGGCAAGCCCTTCCGCCATTGCCAGCCCAATACCGCGACTCGCTCCGGTAACGAGGCTCACCTTACCGTCTAATTGAAATTGCTGGATTATCCCTGTAGCAGATTTTTGGTTCATGTTTTACTCCAATCTCAGGTTTGATTATTCGATTGGCCCATCCGGTTCGGTTAATTCAGCCAATCGCTGAGTCCCAATAACCTTTATTTTTCCATTGTGTTCTTCAGCGAGAGAAACAAGCAGCTGGGCACCGGCAGAACGTTTTAGATCAATCTCAAGTGCAACAACATAGATAGCGGCGTTGTTGCGGTTCCCCTCACGCACAACATCAAGGATCTTCTGGGTGTTTGTCTCAATATCATATCCACCAACAGTAGTGGGAAGACCATCTGTCACCAAAACAATAACGGACGGATCCAATGTCAGCGCACCTTCAAGTGCAGCAAGGATGTTAGTCCCAACATTGGACTGAATGCGTTCAGGTGTAAATCTATCTAAATATCTCAAGGTCCGTTCTATATTTGCGACATTCGCGGGTAGCATTTCCTTATGCATAGTGCTCGCCTGTGTAGAAAAGGCCACCACGTTCAAGGTATCCGCGTCGCCGAGCATAAGTACAGAGTCCTTGAGGGAGTTAACGGCCAATTCCAGTTTATTAAGACCCGCTGCCTGCATACTTGCCGACACGTCAAGACAGTAAACGACATCTTTGGGACCGCCGAATTCATTGAGGAAGTCGATGATGCCGAGTCGATCAGAGGTGCCGGACTTTCCACCACCGCCGAGGAGTCCATCGCCACCCCCCTGACCATCGCCACGAAATCGCCCCATGCCATCGCCTTTCGCTCGGACTCTACCTGTAACAATACCGCGTCCATCGGTCTGTCCGGGTTGTGCGATTAACCTACTGAGGTTTGAGGCTTCCGCATCGCGCAATTTGGCATCCGTCATGACATCCGGGACAATCTCACTCAAGGGTGCTTTGTTGACTTCCACGTCTTCAAGAACAACGCGCGGACTGAGTTTGATAACTTCATCCATCTTGTTCCGAGCGGATTCAATCCTCTTGTCCATTGCATCTCTGGCGAGTTGCTGGTTTGGATCATACACTTTTTTGGTGAGTGGTGGTTTAGGTTTCTGCTTTCGCTTCTTAGGTGCTTCTGGATCGTTGAGTAAGTCAACCGCAAGCACATCCTTATCTTCCTGGGCAATCTGGTTTATCGGCAAAAACAGGTAAACAATAACGATAATCAAGTGTAAAATAAGGGATAGTAAAATGACAGATCGCATCCGATTTTTACGGCGTTGTGCGTCAATTCGCCAATTCAACAGTTGATTTAACACGGTTCAGTCCTCCCCGTTTTGTCTCTTTTGATGGATATATCTTGGTAATTTGTAGTGTCTATGTTTCCGATGCCATCTGTTTCTTTTCAAAAGCCTGAATCCAGGTTTTGCCTTCGGGTGTTAGTTCGTAGTAGGTATGATTACGGTGCTTAATCCATTTGCCTTTGACGATATTCTTACGATAGTGGATGATACGTCCTTCAACGCGTTTCAAGCCCCCGAGTTCTCTCAATTTTCGGTGCCGTTGGTGCATCTCCGCAAGTGGAATTCTTAAGGCTTCAGCGACAACAATAGAGTAATCCATTCCAAATTCTTGATGGTGTTTTAGAATAAAATAATCGGTCTCATCAAGTTCATCGAATTCAGGCGCGATCGTAACGGAATCTGCCGAACGCTCGGTTGCCTGAATCTCATCCCACGCGACTGCTAATAACCGCTCCGATCGTAAACCTTGCACTGCGTTACAAGTCGTGTGATGGACCGCGATAGTACCATCTTCCTTGAAATAGCCGGTAATTGGGTCGTTCTCTTGCGGGAGGCAACACTTAGCGATCTTATAGGTGAGTTCAGGCGTCATATTTCTCTCTCGCTATAACTTCTCTAATGCCCGATATCCGATGTCGCTCCGTGCATGTGCCTTATCAAAGTGGATAGCAGATACACCTCGATATGCCTGTTGAATGGCCTCGTGTAATCCGTCAGCAACAGCCGTGACCCCCAATACTCGACCACCAGCCGTGACAATGTTTTCACCATCGTGTTTTGTGCCAGCATGAAAGACAGTAACGCCTTCAATCGCAGCGGCATCTCCAAGACCTGTAATAATCTCACCTGTCTCGTACGGGTCGGGATACCCACCGGAAGCCATAACGACACACGCTGCTGCCTCGTCATGCCATTGCACGTCAGCGGCGTGCTGTTCAAGTGTTTCGTCAATACATGCGATTAGCAGCGGGACCAAGTCACTTTTAAGGCGAGGAAAGAGAACTTGTGCCTCCGGGTCTCCAAAGCGACAGTTGAATTCCACCACCTTCGGACCAGCATCGGTAATCATCAGTCCGACATACAACACCCCTTTGAAGGGTCTTCCGATATCCGCCATGCCGTTGACAGTCGGATAAACGATGCGCTGCATCACATCATTGTGCAGTTCCGGCGTGATAACGGGTGCCGGTGAGTATGCTCCCATGCCCCCGGTGTTCTTACCGGTATCACCATCGTGGGACATCTTATGGTCCTGCGAGGTGACAAACGGGAGACAGTAGGTTCCATCGGTAAGCACTGTGAAGGAGGCTTCCTCGCCGATGAGTTCTTCCTCAATTACGACACTATCCCCTGCGTCACCAAATGCTTTGTCCACCAAAATAGTTGTGACAGCTTGCAACGCTTCTTTGAAGGTACGTCCGGGGATAACCCCCTTTCCTGCAGCGAGTCCGTCTGCCTTGACGAAAACCGGGGCGTTGTGATCTTCGATATAGGCCATCGCTTTTTCGATGTCCGTAAATGTACGATGTGCTGCTGTAGGTATTCCGTTTTTCGCCATCAGCTGCTTGGCAAAATCTTTACTTGCTTCGAGCCGTGCTGCACGTTTATTGGGTCCAAATGCTTTAAGCCCGTGTTCTTGAAAGATATCAACGATGCCTTCAGCCAACGGATTTTCAGGGCCGACAATAGTCAACCCGATGTTTTGAGATTCTGCCCAGTCTGCCAAATCAGTAAATCGGTCTGGCATAGGGATAATTTCAGCGATTTGTGCGATGCCAGCATTACCGGGCGCGCAATATATTTTTTCGACGCGTTGGCTCTGGACAAGTTTCCAGACGAGTGTATGTTCGCGTCCGCCTTGCCCGATAACCAGAATTTTCATACTACATATCCTTTTTGATTGTATTGTATCATACAATGTTCGGAAAATCAAGAATTTTAAGTTAAGTGTAAAAATAAGGACAGATGTGTTATACTTAATTCATCCATTTCAAACCGTTGGTTATAGGGAAACAAGAAATCAATAATGCGCGACATACAACCACGAAAAATAGAAGCCTATCGGATGCAAAATGGACAGGTGCCTTTCACGGAATGGTTTGATTCAATTCGAGACAAAAGAGCACAGACTCGTATCGAGGCACGGCTTATCTTGCTTGAGCAGGGCAATTTTGGCGATTACCGCTCTGTCGGTAAGGGTGTTTTTGAACTCCGTATCCATGTTGGGGCAGGCTATCGTGTCTATTTTAGTGAAGTAGATAACACAATTGTGCTCCTGCTCTGCGGTGGTGACAAGTCATCGCAGACGCGCGATATTGCCCGCGCAAAAACCTACTGGAGCGAATACAAGGAGACACAACAATGAGAGAAATGAGAAACTGGCGAGAGTACTTAATCGAACGACTTGCCGCTGACACGGAGGAAGCAATCGGATTTCTCCAAGCAGTCATGGAAGATTATCAAGTATTCCGGAATTCTGCTGCTGTGGTGAGTGCGGTCCAGGCAGTTATAGAATCGCAAGGCGGAATTGCCGAGATTGCCAAACGCGCCAGCATGGATCCGCAAACCCTTACGGAAGTGTTATCCAGCGAAGACGCGCCGCGGGTTGATACACTTACGACTATTCTTACTGCGCTGGGGTATCGGCTTTCAATAGAACCTTTAGTGGAAGAGGCCCCTCAACCTGACGTTGAACTCGCTGCCGAACCAGAAGGTACACAATTGGACAACCTACAGATTCACTTATCTGAGTCACATTCATCTCAATAAGGAAGGTATTGACAATGGCTGAACAACACCATGAACTTGCTCATGTTTTTACTGAGGCTTCGCAGGGTGTTAACGATGCTCGTGGCGGCACTCCACGCGATCTGAACACACCGTATACTTTTCCGGGTTATACCAAAGCAGAATGGACTGAAAAAGCTGCAGCATTACGTCAACAGATTCGTGTTGCCAACGGCTTAGTTCCAACACATGAATCGACACCGCTAAATGCCGAGATCTTCGGAAAAATTGAGCGGGCAGATTATAGCGTGGAAAAGGTCTATTTTGAACCCTTTCCGGGCTTCTTCACAACCGGAAACCTTTATCGTCCCCTTGGGAAATCCGGGCCTTTTCCGGGTATTGTGAGTCCGCATGGACATTGGGGGCGCGGTAGACTTGAAAATATTGAACGCGGTTCAGTTCCCGGTCGTTGTATCAACTTCGCGAAACAGGGGTATGTTATCTTTGCCTATGACATGCTCGGTTATAACGATAGCGGCAAACAGATTGAGCACCACTACGGTGGCGCGCGCGAAGGTCTCTGGGGCCTGAGTGCGATGGGACTTCAACTCCAGAACAGTATCCGTTCCATCGACTTTTTAGAGAGTTTATCGGACGTGGACAACGAACGTATCGGTTGCACAGGTGCGTCGGGTGGTGGCACGCAAACCTTCATTTTGACAGCGGTTGACGAACGTATCAAAGTCTCGGCACCCGTCAATATGATCTCTGCGACGATGCAAGGCGGCTGCATCTGTGAAAACGCTCCGAACCTGCGTTTAGATGCCAGTAATATCGAAATTGGTGCATTGATGGCACCGCGTCCGCTGCTGCTCGTGTCCGCGACGGGCGATTGGACAGTGAATACGCCGACTGTCGAATATCCTGCCATCCGAAGCATTTACGCCCACTTTAATGCAGAAGATAAGGTGCATCAGGTTCAGGTAGACGCAGAACATAACTACAATAAAGAGAGCCGCGAGACTGTATATGCGTGGTTTGCTAAATGGTTTTTGGGCGCAGAAGACGCTGCCGCGTTTAAAGAGATCCCATTCGAGGTTGAGCCAGATGATGATTTATTAGTCTTCGCGGAACGCGGCATGCCTACACACGCCTTAAAACAAGAGGAATTCCTACCGGCTTGGGTAAACCGTTCTGAACAAGCAATCGAGAAACGAAAGCCGAAAAATGATGCTGAACTCCAGAGCTTCAACGCAGAATTAGGCAGCGGGTTGGAATATGCGCTCGGATTACAGATTCCAAAAATCACGGATGTGACGCTTGTTGAACCTGAAGGCGCGTTCCCAACAACCTATCAGACGAATTTATCCGCCAGACATCTTGTTATCGGCAGAAAAGGTGTCGGTGATGCCATTCCTGCTATCCTATTTAGTCCAGAACCGCAGGTAGGACACGATCCTGTAGTGCTTATCGTTCATCCAGAGGGCAAGGAGAAGTTAATTGATTCAGAAACAGGGAATCCGTTACCCCTCATTACGGATTTGCTCAGGGCGGATCGGAAGGTGCTACTCATTGATGTCTTCGGAAAAGGCGAACACGGCAATTATGAGAGACCGGAAGATACTGGTTATTTCACCACCTATAATCGAACAGCTGCTGCACTCCGTGTACAAGACATTGTTACAACCTTACGCTGCTTTACAAACAGAGGTGATGTTTCAGAGGTGAACCTGATCGGAATAGGTGAAGCGGGTTTATGGAGTTTGCTGGCAGCGGGATTTACGGATGTTAAGAATGTGGTTGTGGACGCCGCAGAATTTGATAATAGCAGGGACGATGCTTTTTTGCAGACCTTACCGATACCGAATATCCGCCAAGTTGGAGATTTTCGGACAGCAGGAACACTTGTCGCACCTCGACCCCTAATTATCCACAACACGGGTAGCACGTTTGATACGGCATGGATTGCCGATGTTTACGGAAACATCGGATCAAGTCAGCATCTACTTGTGGAAAAAGGTAGAGTGCCAGATGAAGAGATCGTCGCGCGGATAACAGCAGCGTAATCATGCGGGCTTCGCAATATGGGCTTGCAAGCTACGCCCTACTTCGCAATATGGGCTTGCAAGCTACGCCCTACTTCGCAATATGGGCTTGCAAGCTACGCCCTAAATTGGGCGGACATGAGAGTCCGCCCATATATCCGTAACGCGATTGTAACCGCGTAAAATTACAATGGATTCCCTATGACATGTTGTATCCACGCTCGTTGTGTTGCGAGATGTCAAGTCCCATGCGTTCATCATCTTCTTCAACGCGTAAGCCGACTGTGGCATCCACAATTTTGAGAATGATAAACGAGAGGATTCCACTCCAAGCAATGGTGATGATGATGCTGAGGAACTGCGACCAGACCTGTGTACCTACTGTCATGCCTTCAGCCAATCCATTACCACCCAAACCTTTAGCGACAAAAACACCAGTCAATAAGGCACCAACAATCCCACCGATGCCGTGAACACCGAACGCATCCAGAGAATCGTCATAACCGAGTTTTGCTTTCAGACTCGTAGCACCCCAGAAACAGACGACTCCAGAGACGAGCCCGATAGCGAGCGCGCCAATCGGTCCGACAGAACCTGAAGCAGGCGTAATAGCGACCAAGCCAGCAACGGCACCTGTTACAATACCCAAAGCACTCGGTTTGCCATGTTTTCCCCACTCAACGAACATCCACGCAACGGCGGCGGTAGCAGTTGAAATCTGCGTAACGAGCATCGCCATGCCAGCTGCGCCATCGGCGGCAACAGCACTACCTGCATTGAAACCGAACCAACCTACCCAAAGCATCGACGCACCGACGACGGTGAGTGTTAAACTATGGGGCGGCATTGCTGTTGTCTGGTAACCGATCCGTTTCCCGACT
>JAPPDN010000301.1 GCA_028824575.1 Candidatus Poribacteria bacterium
CAGGGTGTCCTATCCCGTGCCAGCGGACAACCTCCAAACCCGTATTGTTCGGTGTTTCATCAACGTGAAATCGGCTTCTAATCTGTCCGTCTTTATCTACCACCATTAAGTCTGGATGATGTCCATTATAACGAATAACCAAGGCATCTTCGGACGCATCGGAGAGTAATTTACCACACCGAATTTCCTGTCCGTGCGGTACAACATCAAAACCGAGCGAGAGAATTGGATGCCCTTCCGCATCAACCACCTGGCCACCGCCGGAGAGAATCGCCCGTTTGGCTCCATTCCACTCGGAGACTAAAACCGAATCCATGTTATCCCCGAAGAACCGATTCCAAAGTGCTGTGCCATCCGCTGCGAGTCCAAAATTACCACCGTTGACTTCATCAAGTCCGTCGCCATTAAAATCACCGACTGCCGGAATATAGGCAGAATGCTTCGGATAACGGAACCATTCATCGGTATACTGCCAGAGCAGCTCAAGTTTGTGGTTAAAGGCGAGTAGGTTCACACCTACCTTCACAACGAAATCTTGCCGTTGCGCATTTCCAGAGAAATTCGCAATCATCAACCGCTGATGGACATAGTTAGGGATCTGGAGTTCACCGTCAGCGTACGCATTGCACTGACGCAACGCATTCGGTGCAGCTGTGTGTTTAATAGCACCCGTCGCACCATCTAAAATCATTATGCGAACGGTAGACAAATCCCACTTATTCGCCTCTCCTGCATCTTCATCTATCCAGAAGCAGATAACCTCTGCCTGTCCATCGGCATCAATGTCATAAATAGCAACGGGACCGGGACGATCGGGTGAGAGGGTTGTTAGGTACGTATCCTTGGCATCTGCGTCTCTGATTTCAAGATGTTTGTCACCGAGGGACCAGAGCGGTTCACCTTCGAGCGTAAACGCGCCGAGGAAACACGGATGAATACCGCCGAGCGACTTGTACACCAGAAAATCGACACTGCCGTTACCTGTCAGATCGCCGATGCGGATATCGCCGCCCCACGCTTTTCCGTCTGTTTCGTTCAAAAATGCGTCCGGAATTGCCACCCGTTTATAAAGATGTGCTAATTGTGGAGTGTCCATCTTCAAACAAACGCTTTGAAAAGTCCTACATAAAGTGCGAGGACCTTCTCTGGATCAGGTCCCGTATAAGCACACTCGTTGGAGATGTAGCCTGAGAAACCGATGCGATCCAGCCATTGAAACATCTGTCGGTAGAGATCAAACGTCGCGGGTTCCTCTACCCTGTGCGTATGCACCGCAGTAATGTGAGGGGCTACACGCGAAAAGAGCGGTTCAATACTGCCAGCATCGCAACCCACGAATTGTGAATTGAAAACAAAACCGACATTCGGAAGATTCACACCTTCGATGACTTGCATCGCTGAGTCCGGATCTGTAAAAGAGCCGTGCATCTCAATAGAGACAGTAATATTTTTCTCACCGGCATAGGTACCGAGAGCTTTCAATCCATCTCTGACATACCCCACGACCGCTTCACGATTCTCTTCCGAATACCGGTCACCGAGCACGCGAACATGATCGCAGCCCATAAATTCCGCCATGTCGATAACGCGTGTAACACGACGGACGGTCTCCTCGCGATCGGCAGCGTTCTCAGAGTGGAAATTTTGGCAACTGGTCAGCGAGGAGATAACAACGCCACTCGCGTCGACCTGCGCCTTCAATCCCTCCCAAGCCTCTCTTGGGGTATCCCACTCAAATCCGTGTTTCTGTTTATAGTCCATTAACAATTCGACACCGTGATAGCCAGTAGCCTCAGCAGTGTCAAGTATCTGCCCTAATTCCCACTCTTGGCAGGTTTGATAAGTATTCAATGACCATTTCATTTTTTTAATTTTCCTTGCGGTTCGTTGAAGTGGGTTGAAAATTTGAAGTGTCTTTCCGTAAACCCGCCCTCCACTTCGTTACGGGCTAAGTTTTTGTTAAAAGGAACCTCTTAACTGAAAACTATTCTTCTAACCTCTGATTGCTGACCGCTATTCTTGTATTGGGATGGGAAACCAGAGTCCCCCAGTTTTCGTTGTTAGTGCCCTATGCGTCATATCAGGGATGCCAATGACATCCACTGTGATATTATTCTTATAGCACTGCTTCAAGACCTCCGATAGCGTGTAAGACCCTTTAGTAAACTCATCGGTAACAAGCACAAATCGACGGTTTACACCCTCGCGGAAATCGACGCGGCGAATCGTTTTTATGATGGCGTTGTGTGCCCGCTCATCGCCCATGCCAGCAACGACATGCGTCGTTAACAACCGTTTGAATCTCTCGCTATCCCGCGTCTGTGGATGGATGATCGTATCACGCTCAAGATACCTGAAAATAACGATGCCGAGTGTAAAGTCGATGCTTTTCTCTTCAAATACTGTTACCATTCGACGCAACTGCCTGCCGACTGCGCGGATATTATCTATCATACTCCCACTAATGTCAAGCAAAAAAACGAGGTCAACAGCAGTTTCGGATTCGCTGTCGGCGATGCTCTCCGCGATGCCTTCGAGTGCCTCTCCCATCCGAGCGTCTCTGTCAATAGGTTGGGCAGGACTTTTACGACCTTCGGTTTCGTTTGCCTCGGTTTGTCCTTGGGCTGTTTTGGGCTTGGGCGCAATTGTAGGTCTCTTTGCATGTGCAGCTGCGATTGTTTTCCATGCTGGCGTTTCTGTAGTGTGTTCGCGTAGTGAAGTCTCTGCCATCGGTAGCCGGGCATCTGTTTTTAACACAGGGATTGAGGCATTAGATAGCATCGGGGGGGCTGAATGCGTCAACTTTGCAGTGTTTTGATTGGCAGCAGGTGAACGCTTCGCATGCACAGGCGTGGAACGCCGCGCTGGCATCGAACGTTTCTGAGTGCTACTGACATGAAAACGTCGAAATTCTGTCACCGCAATGGCTTCAGACACCAACGGTTCTGACGGAAGCATCGGGCGATACCACCGAATGTAACCGATACTCATAATTCCTATCGCGACGGCGTGTAAAACCAATGACATGAGTAACGCCCTGCGAATTTTCCGACGCTTCTGTTGTCGTTTATCCCAATAGGCATCAAATAGCATGTTCCTCTTCTCCACTATGAAGTCTCATGGTAAATTGAGACTGTTCCCTGATTTCCATCAATCTGCAGCATCTGTCCATCAGCGATACGTTGCGTTGCGTTCGGAACATTAGCAACCGCAGGAACACCGTACTCTCTCGCGACAACCGCACCGTGTGACAAAATTCCACCGCGCTCCATTACCAAGCCCGCTGCATGTAGAAAAAGCGGTGTCCACGCAGGGTCGGTCGATGGACACACCAAAATATAATCGCGGTCAGATGGATTCACATCCGAGGGGGTCAAAAGCACACGTGCTTTTCCCGTTGAGATGCCCGCGGAAACACCTACGCCGGTATACGTTTCCGCTGCGTCAATTGACACCGGCACGCCGATCTGTTCCAGCGCATCACTGAAAATGACATCCGGCATCTCAATCTGTAACATAAGTTCCCGCTCAGTTCTTCGTGTGGCGATAATATCACCGAAAACATCACCACCAATCAGTCGTTCTAATTCCTCTGGCACGAGATAAAAAATGCCGTCATTAAGTTCATAACGATTATCCAATTCAAGTAAGGCGCGCCGAACCTGTTCATAGCCGAGCATCAGGTAAAATTTCGCTGTTTCCCTTAAAGGCATATAACGCCTTGTGAAATCCAGTTCACTCTCAACCTGTTTCCGCAAATTCGCCTTATCCCCGAGGATCGCGCCGAGTTCTGTCTCCGCAGCGTCACGTTGTTCCGCTTGTCGTGCAAAGTGTGAAGCACCTTCTTGTTCCGCGTCTGTGTCTGAAGCCTCTCGCTGAAAAGATGCGATTATCTGTTTAAGATAGGTCGTATCTTCACGCCACCTCGGTTGTGCGAGTTCAAACTCGTCAACAGCACGATGCCCATAGTCTTTGAGGAAATCGATAAGTGCCAAGTCCCCATCTGCCACCTGCCATAATTTCTCGTTCGTTTCAACGGTAAGATTCCCAGAAACGCCACTAATGAGCCTACTCGCAAGCCCCTTTGCCGCTGTCTCATTTAGGTGTTTTTGCAGTGCTGCCTCCAACCGTTGGAGTGAAAACCCGGCGAGCAATGTAGCAGTAAGAGCCTTTGGCGCGAAATCGTCCAATGTTTTGGCGCGCCATGTCTGGAATTTCGCCACTAATTCCGCATCCGATAAGTCAGCGTATGTGAGTTCTCGTTCTGCTTCAACTTCCTTTTGAAATACTGGGAATACCTCTTCTGCTAACAGTTGATCAAAGTCCGAACGAATGCGACGAAGCCGCATTTCTGCTTTGCTCATACGAATAATATGGACCGGAAGTTTCAACCAAAACGCTGCAGTACTTCGGGTAATATCAGTTTGTACTTGCGCATACATCGCCTGTTGAGGGTTCTGCTTCAAGGCATTGAAATCGTGTGCAAACGGGAAACCCTCGAAGTGGAGTTCCGCCTCACGGTTCAAATTAACGTAAATCCGTCCACAGATCAAGTCAAGAATACCCTCGCTATCCACCCGTTTGCTCGGATGGAACCCTAAACTGCGATATGCCTTGCCTAATCCACCTGCACCCGACATAAATTCCTTGACAATCGTCCAAGTCATCGGCAACGGAGCAGGCAACACTTCAGCGATGTTGTGATGACACCAGACCGTACCGTGTGTTTCGGTATGTGCTTCCAGTCTCTGAATCTCCTTTTCACGGCGTTTTTCAACGGATCTCTCGTCGACCCCCGGAGTTGGGTATGTAGGTTCAGAGGATGTGGTAATATAGCGTGCTTGCAACAACACGAACTGTGTATCGGCGAGTGCCCACTCAATATCCATCGGCTTTCCGTAGAAGGTTTCAATCTGCATGCCAAGTTGTGTGAGTTCTTTCAGTTGTGCATCCGTTAGACTCGGAACGTCTCGTTTCGCAGATAACACCTCACTTACACCCGTAGCCGTTACCATTTCGCGTTTTGTAGCCACATTTTTTTTCAAAACCTCACGTGTCTCCCGCGATATATGAAAACTATCAGGCGTAATCACACCAGAAACAACCGATTCCCCTAACCCCCAATTCGACTCAATGATAGACACACCCGCACTAAAAGGACTGACTGTGAAAAGCACGCCAGAGACATCTGCCTCACACATCTCTTGGACGACAACCGCCATCGCCAACCCTTCATCGGAGATCCCTTGTGTTTGCCGGTAGGCGATAGCCCGTTCCGACCAGAGCGATGCCCAGCATCCTTTGATCGCATCTATGAGTTCATCGGACGTTACATTCAAAAAGGTGTCCTGTTGTCCAGCGAAACTCGCTTCTGCCAAATCCTCCGCTGTCGCACTCGAACGTACGGCGACTGCGGCGGTTTGCAATTGCTCGCGTGCTGTGTGGATGTCCGCGACAAGTTCCGGGGACAACACAACCTCTTTAATCGCGCTCGCATTCTGTTCTGATAGATGCTGAACAGAAGACCGATAGGCATCTGTAGTGACACAAAAACCTTGCGGCACTTGAAACCCTGCTCTCGTCAGTTTTCCGAGATTTAGCCCTTTTCCGCCGACATCTGGCAGATCTGTCTCGTCAATCTCTGAGAAGTGTTTGATAAATTGCATAAGCCAAGATTCGTCTGCAAAAGGTAGAAGCAAGTGAAAATAGTATAACAGAACCTGTCTGCCAAATGCAAATACGTCTGGCCTTTGCAGATTCATCTTGACAAATCTTCGGGGATTGGTTAAACTGAGAACGATGTTTCAGAATCTCTCCGAAACTCTCACTTTAATCGCTTCTGCTGCCGTACAGTGGCTCTTTTATTGGAAACGTTTGCCGAAGGACTTCACACCGAAGCGTATCCTTGTTGTCAAACTTGATCATCTCGGAGATGTCCTGTTAGCGACACCGGTATTTTCCAATCTAAGCCAAGCGTATCCAGATGCCGAACTGCACGCCTTGACCGGTACATGGAGTCGCGTCGTTTTAGAGAAACATCCTGATGTTAGTAAGGTCTTGGAATACAATTCACCTGCTTTCTGCCGTACAGGGGATCCGACTTCACTAAAACAAACGTTCCAACTTTACCGAGCGTTACGTCGTCAAAAATACGACCTGATGGTGGAACTCCGAAATGATTGGCGTATTATCTGTTTTTCACTGCTGCGAGTTACACCGAAACGTCTTGACCGAGCGACACTGCAAGTTGAGAACAAATTGGGCCTCGCGCGATTCACTGGAATACACGAAACAACACGCAACCTTGATGTCTTAGACAAAGCAGGCATTCCAATATCCATAAAGACCACTACCTTCTCGATAACAACTGAAGACAAGGAATGGGCATCTGATTTTCTTACGACACATCAAATTAATAGAGAACGACCATTGGTTGCTATCCATCCAGGTTCCCCAATTCCGCTAAAACGGTGGGCACCTGAGCGGTATGCAGAACTCGCAGATTGGCTAATTGCACAAAAACGTGCAGAAATTCTGTTTGTCGGTGTGAAAGACGAAATCCCGATAATTACAGAAATCCAACGGCTTACGCGAGCGGAGTCAATCAGTATCGCCGGTAAAACAACCCTGACACAGTTGGCATCAATCTTGCACACATGTAATGTGTTTATCGGCAACGATAGCGGTCCGATGCATCTCGCTGCAGCGGTAGGCATTCCAACAGTAGGACTCTATGGACCCGGTGATCCAACCCGTTTTGGACCCGTGGGCGCAAAGTGTCAAACAATTCAACGCAAAACGGATTGCCCCCCATGCCAGGGGGCGGTCTGCCGATTCGGTGAAGACGGATGTATGTCCAAAATTCAAGTTGCCGACGTAATCCAGACGCTTGAAGAGGTCGAGTATTTGTTATCAGAATATAGCAAGATTTGACAGAAAACAAAAACATCTATCAGCACCGACAAATTAACTTGACATAGTTGTGAAAAAAAGGTATAATGTCTTTAAAGTGTGAAACCAGCATATATAGTGCCTTAGTCATTCGACAGTCAATTTTCCCCTGCGCGCGTATTGTAAAGTCCACAGTTTAGTAGGAAAATGCGATTTTTGGATGCGATCAGCTTGCAACATCGGTTTGCAGGCTACGCAATGAACCTTAAGGAGGAATTTAAAGAAATGCAATTGAGATTAACGTGGCTCGTGCTTGTCCTTTTCGCAGTCGGCATCATGAGCATCGGCATTGTAGGGTGTGGTACTGACGAAGAAGAAGCCCCCGAAAAGCCGACAGAGAGCACCTCAAGTACTGCGGAAGAACCCGTTGTTGCTTCAAGACCCCCCATCGACTTTGAAGCCGAAAAACAGGCGATTCAAGACCTCTATACTGAATTCTATAACGCCTTTAACGATTTCGATATCAAAGCTGTCGGCGAAACCTTTGATACCAGTACCATTGCCTTTGGGACTATCTTTGCCGGAAACGAACCCGTCCCTGTCGCCACAGGTTGGAACGATGTCAAAACCAATATCTTAGGCTTGTGGAACGGGATCGGGACAAAAGGTAACAAATGGGGACAGAACGATAGGTTGACAGATTTTTGGATTCGCTACAAAGGCAG
>JAPPDN010000628.1 GCA_028824575.1 Candidatus Poribacteria bacterium
AGGTTAACATCTGTCAACCAAAACCAATATCGGAGCTGAAAACTAAATCGCTCTGTATTTATGAGCCTGAAATTCGTTTGACATTTGTTTGTAGATGTGGTTTAATTAGGAAAATAATATGAGGAAAATAATATGAGGAAAATAAAAGTCCCTTGTAGCATAAACTGTTAGTTTGTGCTATTTTTCTGCTCATTTTAGGTGGAAAGAATGAATTCTTTTTCTGGTAAGTTCCTTAGAACCGATTTCGGACACGAGGTCTATGATGAATGGTATCTTGGAGCAGGCAGCTACAATTTTGAGACACCAGAATTTGTGGAAAAGCATTTCCCTTTCTATGAAAAGGCACTCCTGCTATCTAAACACGACAAAATATTAGAGGCAGGCTGTGGGATTGGCAGTTATTCACGCGAATTTGCGCGGCGCGGTTATCATGTTGTTGGCATGGACCTATCGCCCAACTTTCTGTCTGAGGCTCAAAAAATTACGCAACGTGAAAATTTAGAGATTGAGTTTATTTTGGGCGACTATAATGAAATGCGTTTTGAAGAGAAATTTACTGTTATTTTCTTCGAGGGTTCGTTTTTCTATCGATCCAAGGAAGGTTTGATGTCGCTCTTAAACCGAGTCCATAAAGCACTCACGCCTAATGGCAGGGTTTATTTCGTGCATTCAAATCATTCAATAGTGAAAAAGCAACTTCCAGTGGATAATTTGAGTGAAATTAAGAAAAACGTGTTTGTCCTGCAGAGGAGTGAGTATGACGAAAACAGTGATGTTGAACGATGCTCTTGGCTTAGGATAGATTTAGAAACACATAAACACTACAAGTGCGATTTTTCTACTATGCATCTCCCTCCAGATGCACTCAAAAACTGTCTTATGGAGGTGGGATTTAAGGATTTCCATTTCTACAAGAAGCGTCGGATAGGAGACTTTCAGCCAGAGGATGATGGATTTTCTGTAGTGGCGAAAAAGTGACAGCGACGGGAGCAAATATGAACGTCAAAAAACCGAAAGAGAAATACGATCAATTAATCGCCGACGGTTACTGTGTTGTTGCGGATGTCTTGAAGGAAGAGATGCTGACGCAACTTCGGGCGGTGACCGATGAATTGCTTGACGCACAAACGGAAGACCAACGCGAAGCCTATCGCTCCTCTGGCAGTATGATTAGCGTGTATATGCATCCGCTGTTCGCGGAGCTCGTCGTTTACCCGCGTGCCCTGCAGGCTCTTGACGCTTTAGGGTTCTTGAGACCGAAATGGTCATCGGGGTATGTCATCAGCAAACCGCCGCAGAGCCCACCCCTATTTTGGCATCAGGACTGGTGGGGTTGGAACGATCCCTGCAGCTACACAGCACTGCCTCAGCAGCTGTTCCTTATGTACTATTTGGTTGACACAACACCGTCCAACGGGTGCCTCCGTGTGATTAAAGGCTCGCATCTCAAACGACACCCCCTGCATGATATATTGCCTGATGCTCACGGTGAAGCACTCCAGCGCGTTGATGATGCTAACCATCCTGCCTATCAACACTTTTCGGGTGAAGTTGACATATCCGTGAAAGCGGGAGACTTGGTTATCGGTGATTCTCGGTTGCTACACGCTTCACACGGCAATCAATCCGATGAACGCCGGACTGTGATTACACTCTGGTATCATCCATTTTTTGCGTTGTTACCTTCAGAAATGCAAGCACATATCGGACGACTCCGGCAGAGCCTCGCTTGGTCGGATGCCGATTGGGCGCGAATTGCCGAACTCGCACCCGTCTGTGAAAACGACGTTGAACCGCTAAAATGGAATCGGAATCCGGGACCTGAACTGAGGTAATTGCGGTCCGACATGGCAAAATTTAATTTGAAGTGCTTTGTCTATCGTGATACACTACTAATACAGCAGAAAATTTTCGGTTCCGGGCGACTCGTTTTTCAATAATAGCCAGTGAGTCATTCGTTGGCTTTCGATTTGAGAATAATGAAGGAGAAAATAAAAGATGGAAACTACAGTCACAAGGTTAAAACTATTATGGGTCAGTTTAATGGTGATGAGCCTGATGTTTGTAGGTATCAGCTCTGCTAAAATTGACTTTGGAGATTGCGTCGGCATGTGGCTCTTTGATGAGGGAAATGGTAACAAAGCCAAAGATTCCTCTGGAACAGGCAACGATGCCACGATTGAAGGCGGGGCAAAATGGGTGAATGGCAAATTCGGCAAGGGTTTGAGTCTTGACGGCTCGGACGATTACGTCGAAATTCCTCACGATGATTCTTTAAACGTTGGCGGCGAACACACGATTGCGCTTTGGGTTAAATTAGATAAGGCTCCTGCTGGTGGCATGGCTGTTGTGACCAAAGACGATTGGGCTCCCGGATTTTGGTGGGATGGGGCGATAATCCGACATCACACGCATGACCCACCCGCCACGCTTCATTATATAGATGCACCTTGGAATCCGGATACAGACTGGCATCATGTTGCCGCTATCTGGGATGGTGAAGAGTTTATAATATATCTTGACGCTAAGGAGATTGGTGCTGGTGTAACGGGACCAAACTTAGGAAGGAACCCGTTAACCGACAAACCCTTCTTAATAGGTATCTATCTCGCCACTGGACAACACGGTCAGTGGGGTCAGTTTCTCGGGGCAATAATTGACGACGTTGCCATCTTCAGTGTGGCATTGGACAATGATGATGTTGAAACCCTCATGAATGACGGCTTAAAAACAGCCGCTGATATTGAACCTTCAGGTAAACTCACAACGACCTGGGCTGACATTAAAGCCGATTAACCCTAAACATTGCGTTCGTTGGCAAGACCGAGGCCGGTTCAATACTGGGCACTCTCGGTCTTGTCGAAAATATCACTGAATGCGAGGCGTTTTTATGTCACAAAACCCCTTGAAAGCCGGTCTTGACAGCCGAGATTCACTGTTTCATGCCTACACGTTTGGTGAACAGGAACGGGAAAAGTTAGATCGGGATGGGCATTTTGTTTTACCCGGTGTGCTTACACCCGATGCCCAAGAAAGCCTGACACGTTCGCTGTCGCGCATTCTTGAACTCTCACGCACATCAACGGAAGGGCATGAGCCGAACCGATTTTCTGCAGAGTACGACAATTATCTCGAAAGTCTGATTGCACACCCGCAGATGCTCGAACTTGCCCGAAAGGTGTTGGGTGAAAATATCCGATACGATCACTGTGTGAGTCTGAACAGACCCGGTGGTAACGGCGGTATTGGGTGGCACAGCCACGGATACTCCGATGACGATCCGAGTTTAGGATTCGTTCGCATTTTCTTCTATGTCAACGGATTTGAACCGGACGATGGCGGTTTAAAAGCAGTCCCCGGAAGTCATCTCTATCGGGATGCAAGAATCCATGGACGAACGGACCAAGCACTCCGCGAAGGTTGGCTCGTCGGAAGAAAGCACCCAGAGACAGGAGAACCGCTCGAAATTGAGGCGTTATCCGCGCCCCCCGGTACAGTCGCGTTGATGTGGACGCATGCCGCACATGCAGTGAGTGCCAGAAAACCAAACAGTGATACGCGGTGGTGTGTAGTCTACGCCTATCGGAACCCCGGTAGACCCTCCGGTGCCCGCTGGATTACGCCTGAATTTGAACATAAACCGATTCCCGGCGCAGAAGGCTTGATGTCCCTTTATTAAAAGGAGTTTTTATGCCACAAAACTCGATTTTTCATGATTACGCCTTCGGTGCTCAAGAACGAAAAAAGTTAGATCATGACGGTCATTTTGTGCTTCCTGGCCTCCTAACGACTGACGCTCAGGAACGATTGACAGCATCGCTTGCGCGGGTTGAATCGCTGATACCGGGTTGCAAACAGGGGTACGAACCGAACAGATTCGCTGCGGAATATGATAGTTATCTCGAAAGTCTAATCCCACATCCGCAAATGCTTAAACTCGCGCGCGAAGTGCTTGGTGAAGAGATACGTTATGACCACTGCGTGAGTCTCAATCGTCCAGGGGGCAATGGTGGTGCCGTATGGCATAGCCACGCATACGCTGAAGACGATCCCCGCTACGGTTTTGTCCGTATCTTTTTCTATGTTAATGGATTTGCGGCAGATGATGGTGGTTTGAAGGCTGTTCCCGGAAGCCATCTATACCGCGATCCCAAAATTCAGGCGGCAACAGATGAAGCATTACGAGAAGGGTGGATGGCTGGAAAAACCCATCCTGAGACCGGCAATCCCTTAGCAATTGAAGCGTTATCAGTACCGCCAGGAACGGTCGTCCTGATGTGGACACACGCAGCACATGCAGTAACCCCAAGAAAACAAGAGAGTGACACCAGATGGACAGTCGTTTATGGATATTATAAACCGGGTAAAGACCCAGGTGAAAGGTGGATTACACCCGAATTTGGGCGAAAACATATCCCTGGTGCAGAAGGGTTGATGTTTCCTTATTAAAGTAGCAGGCATACGCCGTATGCCGTAACCTATGCCACAGAATAAACCGCACATTCTATTCCTTATCAATGACGAACACCGTCCCGATGTCCAACCAATCGAAGGGGACACGGCTATCCGCATGCCAACACTCTCTCGGTTTATGGATGAAGGCACCTACTTCCGTAACGCCTATACGCCTTCACCGATCTGTGTCCCTGCCCGACAGAGTTTTCTTTCAGGACTCTATCCGCGCAATTGCGGGAGTCTCAATTTCGGCGATCCGATGCCGACAGAGGTCCGAACAATTCCGGGACAGTTGGGAAATTACGGGTACTATTCCTGCTGCGCGGGGAAAATGCACTTCGTTGGGACAGATGTCATGCACGGCTGGCGGGAGCGGATCGGACGCGATATTATCGGCAATAACGGTTATCCATACCACGCTGTTAAAGATGAACACCACGCTCAGATTACACCAGAACCCGGTACGGGGATGAAGCAGAACAAGGTGATTCAGGAAGTCCGCGACGCGCAACCCGGCTTAGGGCAATGGATGCTCCATGACCAATACAATGTGGACGGCGCGCTACTGTTTCTTGAAGAGTATTTCGTCAACGCCTCTTATGATCGTCCAAAGCACAATCCACTCTGTATGGCGGTAAGCCTCATAGCACCCCACTATCCGTATCAGTGTCCGTTTGATCTGTTTAACTATTACATGCAGCGCGTAGAGCCGATTGTTGAAGAACCGAACGAGCAGTTTGGATACGACAACTTTTTCAGAGTCCGGGTCGGGCAAGATGTTACCTACCGTCAAGCACACCGGGCAACTGCGGCGTACTATGGTATGATCGAATGGATGGATGCACAATTCGGTCGGGTTATTGAGAAGTTGGAACATTTGAATGTCTTAGACGATTTTATCATCGTTTTCCTCTCTGACCACGGTGAAATGCTCGGCACAAAAGGACTCTGGGAGAAACAGAGTTATTTCGAGGCTTCGGCACGCGTCCCGCTTTCTATCTGGTATCCGAAGCGATTTGGACGAGAACCGAAGGTCGTTGAGCAGAATGTATCGTTAGTTGATCTGTTCCCAACGATATGCGAGTTAGCAGAGATTCCAGTCCCTGATGAACTTGATGGACAATCACTTGTGCCGCTGATTGATGGAGATACGACTGATTGGCATGATACTGTGTATAGCGAACTCTGGCGCGCCCAAAACGGTCCCTCTGTGATGGTTAAAGAGGGCAATTTGAAGTATTTCCGATTCGACAACAATAAAGGGTGGCCCGAACAACTCTTTGATCTCTCCAAAGACCCAGATGAACGGAACAACCTGATTGACGCACCCGCCTATGCCGATGCCCTCTCAAAACTGCGCGCAAAAGTCGATGCACTGCCTGCACCGCGCCGAAAAGACGAGAACAACCGCTTTATTGATCCACATTGTCCCATCACGTTTTAGCGTTACCTCTGTTTCGTGATACTGAAATTTGGATGTCTGTATCCAATAGGACTTACGCATTTCCTTTTAAAGTCCCCCTGATAAGGGGGATTTAGGGGGTTAAATAACTGAAATATCGACTTTTTGGGTGAAATATATTACTTTTGAACCCAATTTGTGTAAGTCCTATCCAAAAAATTTATTATCTGATAAAAGGCGTCATTTCTTCACTATAGGCATCTTTGATACGTTGCGCGTGGTTCAAAAGCAAATCCAATGTTTGTATCTCATGATAGGAAAAATATCCGTATTCGGTTGTTTCGCAACTCAGACGGAGTTCGCCACCGACAATTTCCGCTTCAAAGCATAAAGCCACCAACTGGATTTTGTTTCCGTCTCGATACACGATTAACTCGTCTGGGGTTGTGTAAACGCCGATTAAGCGTTTTATTTCAACTTCCAAACCCGTTTCTTCCTCAACCTCTCTGATACACGTTTCACTTGCGCTTTCGCCCGGCTCCATCCCGCCACTTGGTAGACACCATTGGTTGTTATCTTCGCGTCTTGTTAATAGGATTTTTTCGCGGTCTTTATGAAAAATAACAGCCGAACACCCAACGCGGATTTTACCATCTTTTCCAACGCGAGGTCCTGTGATAATTTTAGCCATGCCATCTCTCCATCTGTTGTTGAAAACATGCGTTCCTTCAATAGGTGAACTAAAACAGATCGTCTGCCTCAACGAGAAAGACCCCGTCTTTTTCTGCTCTCTGTTTGAGGGCATCCGTAAAACCGCTGGCGGAAAATAGAATATATCGCGAATTACGCTTCCATTGGTCAGAGACTTTCGTAGCATTTGTGATGAGATGATTTAAAACATTTTCCCCGGTTGGAGCGTTCCACCATTTGCACTCTCCAAACCAATGGCTTCCGTCAACGTTTTTGGTCAACACATCAATTTCAAGATCGGATTCCCAATGTCTCCCGATCTGTCTGGGTGCTATCTTTAGTTTTTCTTCCCAATAGCGTCTGATATATTGGCGGCAAACGTCTTCAAAAATTTCTCCCATATACTGCGACAGGTTCGGTGCGATCATCTGCTGGTATACTAAATCTGTATTCCCGGATTCGATGAGGCTTCGATTCGGTAACACAAATCGAAACCAGAATTTAACATAGTTATCCTCAATTTTATAAAGCCCTTTTTTGCTCTTTTGAGGGGCACGTTCGGTCACCGGTGTTTCGCGTTTGACTAAACCAAGCTCTCGAAGCACGCTCAGATATTTGTTGGCATTTGTCGGGTCAAGTCCAACCCGTTGGGAGATTTCATTCAATCGCGTTGCGCCACCAGCGATCGCATGCAACAAACTCGCATAAGTTCTCGGTTCTCTGAGTTCTGTGCGTAACAAAAAATTAACCTCATCAAACAAGTACCCTTGGGGAGTGAGCATCTCGTCTTTGATGCACTGTTCAAGCGTTCTTTGGGCATGGTCTTGCGAATCGTTTGCAGTGTGCAACATAAATCGATTGAGGTACGCTGGGATACCTCCAAGGATGCCGTAAGCAATTAGTTTCTCCTTAGCAGAATATTCTGAAAAGAAATACCCGGTATCGCGATAAGACAGCGGCATCAATCGGAGTTGACCGGTGCGTCGTCCATATAACGGTGATCTTTCAGCCAGCACTTCTCGCTCCATGAAGCTTACCTG
>JAPPDN010000340.1 GCA_028824575.1 Candidatus Poribacteria bacterium
GCGCTAAAATAGAACGCCTACTAAAAGTAAAAAAATAACAACAGAATAGAAAACCACAAAGGAAAACAACATGAAAAAAATAATGCCAAATCCCCTAAGAATACCCTTTCTGATAATAAAACCCTCTTTTGTAGAACAAACTGTTAGTTTGTTTCGCAGCACAACACATTTCATGAAAACCGGTAAGGCAACATCATTATTTACAAATGGTATTGCAGCTTTAATCATCTGTGCTGCTATCGCAAATCCTATGCCCGAACTCCGAGCTGAGCAAAACCGAGAAGAAGCTGCCGTAATTGAAAAAATGCGAAAAGACTTCACAAAGGTCCTCCGAGAAAAAAAGAAGCCCGCCGAGAAACACCGCGAATTCATTCTGAAATGGCAGAAACAGGGACGACTCTCCACACTCCTAACGCTTTATGAAACAGAAAAAGAGAATGCTCAGAGACAACAGTCCGCTTCTCCTGCAATGAACGCCGCATTTTACTACGGCTTAGGATACGTACACGCCCTTGAAGCCACGAAAACCGATGAGACGTTTGACACGGCGGTCACCCATTTACAACACGCGCTTGAAATTGAGCCAGATCTGTTTTGGGCACATTTCAATTTGGGTGGCATCTATCAACAACAAAACGAAAGCGAATTGGCACTTGCGGAATTTGAAACTTGCGTCCGTTTAAACCCGAATTATTACCCAGTTTACTATCGTATCGGTGATATCCACTTGAAACAGCAAAATTATATAGAAGCACTTCAAGCCTTTGAGACTGCACGGAAACTAAACCGGAAATGGGAATACCCACAATACGGTATCGGTTTAGTCTACTTGGCACAAGGTGAAACAGATCGCGCTCGCGAAGCGTTTGAAAACATTACACATCAAAAGAAAAAGTTCGTACCCGCTTACATCAAACTCGGACAAGTCCTCGCTACACAAGGTTTTTTCGATGACGCCCTAACAGAATACGCCAAAGCAGCACAGCATCAACCTTACGCCGCGCAAGACCTTTACGAACTTGCGGTTATCTTTAATGAAAAAGGCAATACGGATGGCGCGATCCAGCTCTATCAACGCACAATTGAGACGGAACCAATGCATGCGCAATCGCATTTCGCGCTCGGAGAAATCTTCTACACGAGCAGCAATACCGAGACCGCACTACACCATTACCAACAAGCATTATCCGTCATGCCGAGTCTCAAGGATACTTTCTATGAACCGCTGGAACCTTACTTCGCAGGGTTAATGACACCCGATCAAGCAATGCCAATTATAGAGAAAGCGATGTTCGTCCTTCCCAACGCTCCGCGTTCCTCCTTTTATGCAGGCATGATTGAAACCGATGCAGGCAACATCGAAAAAGCGATCCAACATTATGAGAAAACAATTGAAATAGTTGAAGCCGACGCAAGTTATTTGCAAGTTGAGCTCCCTTTGGGAAGTTTCCTCGATGCTTATTTTAAACTTGGTGAACTCCACCACCAACAGGGCGATATAGACACAGCGGTCAATTACTTCAAACGCGCATTGGAACTGAATCCAGCGTTAGCCGACAGATTCATCGTGCAGGGACAGCGTGCTTTCGATGAAGAAAACTATCAAGATGCCATTGAACCTCTAAATATCCACCTGCTGCTATTTCCTGAAGATGTTAGTGCCACCTATCTCCTTGGGCAAAGCTACGAGGCAAGTAGTGACGCAGACAACGCGATTACTTTTTATGAACGCACCCTGACGTTAGACCCACAACGACCAGACGTGCTTTTCAAAATGGTTCACATATACCGTGGACGCGAGGCACATCAGCAGGCAGTTGATACCCTAAAGCGACTTATTGAGATCGCGCCTGAAACCACTGAAGCACACTACCTTCTGGCACTGTCCTACCTTTCGCTAAAGCAGCCTAACGATGCACTACCCGCATTCCTCGAAACTATTCGGTTGCGTCCTGATGATGTCGCAGCGCATTACCACGCAGCAATTCTGTTTGAAGAAAACGGTGAAATAGACAACGCCATCGTGCATTACGAGAAAACAATCACGCTTGATACGACCTTGATTGAAAACGACATTGGGCGTAGCCTACAAACCCCGATGCAAGGGGTCAAGGCAACGGAAGTTGAACCCTTTTTCCGTCTCGGTGCAATCTATCGCCAACGCAACGATGAGGATAACATTCTTCGTATCTATCAACCCGCGCTGGAAATTGAACCCGAACACCCTGAAATCCATCACCTCCTTGCTGTTATCTTTGAAAAACGAGACGAACGTGAGAACGCAATCAGATACTACGGATTGGCGAACCATTACAATCCCGACAACTTCGATTGGCACTACAGTTACGCGCGCCTGCTCGACCGGCACGCTGAAACGCTCGGAGAGGACTATCACAAACACGCCGAGATGGCTGTTAACGAATACACCACAACTATTGCCCTGAATCCCGACTACGTGGATGCTTACTTCTACCGCGGAATGCTCACACTTCGCTATCGGCAGATTGGTAAAACGCTCTACCGCTACAGCCAAATTTTAGAGGATTTCAAACAGGTAGCACTCTTTCAACCCAAAAACCGCGAGGCAAACTATAACATCGGCGTTATCTATCTCGAAATTGACCGACACCGCCCCGCAAGAGAGGCATTTGAACGTATGCTCTCTTACGCGCCAAAATATAGGGGAATCCACCTACATCTCGGAAAAATCGCAGAATGGGAGCAGGCATGGAAGGCGGCAATCAAACACTACGAAGCCGAAGCAGCACTGATTCAACAACCCGCTGAAAAAGGGGACGACATTGCCGCTAAGACGTATCAACGCCTCGGAGAGCTTTACTACGCCCACGCCTTGGATTACAACGCCGCGAAAGAGACTTTAGAGAAGGCACTCGCTTTAGACGACACGCATGTACCGACACTGCTGAATTACGCGAATAACTTCTTCAGTATGGATTTACTCGGTTCAGCAGCGGAACAGTTTGAACGCGTCATACAACTGGAGCCGGACAATTTGACAGCGAACTATAACCTCGCATTAATGTATGAATACACAGAAAAAAGCAAGCAAGCAAAAGCACAATGGAAACGCTTCCTTGAACTCAACCCGCCAGAACAGTGGAAAATTGAGGCAGAAAAACACCTACGCCAGTAGTACCTATGGACATTAAGGACTTTGGCGCGACACTTCAGACTACATTTATCGGATGCCAGATTGAGCATCATCACCAAGTTGCTTCCACCAATGATATTGCAATCGCACGTGGCAAAGCAGGCGCGGCAGAGGGAACACTCGTCATCGCGGAACATCAAACCGCTGGACGCGGGAGATATGGCAGGAAATGGGAGGCACCACCCGGTAAGTGTCTTCTCGTGTCAGTTGTCCTGAGACACCGGCTGCTGCGTGACCAAGTCGCACTCCCGAATCTTGTTGGAGCAATCGCGATTGCACGCGCACTCCAGACAACACATGGACTTGAAGCGCAGATTAAACCGCCTAACGATGTCCGTATTAGAGAGAAAAAGGTGGCGGGTGTGCTAACAGAACTCGCTTATGACGCGCAGCAGCACCCGTTTTTTGTCTTAGGTTTCGGCGTAAATGTCAATATCGGTTTGGAGGATTTTCCACCGGAATTGTGTGAGACAGCAACCTCTGTCCATCTTGCGTGTGGACATTCGGATGATCAGAACACCGAGGTCTGTCGTGCCTCACTGCTACATGCGATACTCCACCAATTAGAAGATACCTATCTGCAGCTGAAAGCCGGTGAGACTGAGTTAATCATGAATCAATTTGAGGAATTGCGGGAAATTGTGCCATTAAGGCACAATTTGTCTTAACTTTACATTATGAAAGTAGTCATTAGTGCCTGTCTTTTAGGCGTTCGCTGCCGATACGACGGTGGCGATAGCCGAAACGAATTAGCAATAAAACAGAAAGATACCTACCAACTTATCCCTGTCTGTCCAGAAGAGGCAGGTGGGTTGCTAACACCGCGCCCGCCCGCAGAAATTGTCGGCGGAGATGGGGATGATGTCTTGGATGGCAAAGCCAAAGTCATAGACGTTGATGGGACAGATGTGACTGCGGCATATTTGAAGGGCGCACATCACGCCTTACAGGTTGTGCAATCACACAGCGCAACGCAAGTGATACTCAAAGCAAGGAGTCCCTCCTGCGGGTGCGGCGACATCTACGACGGCACTTTCTCAGGCACACTCACAACCGGCGACGGCGTAACCACTGCCCTCCTGAAACGCCACGGTATTACCGTTACTTCCATGTAGTTAGGACTTACGCATTCCCTCTTAAAGTCCCCCTGATAAGGGGCGGGGAATGCCCATAAGGCATTCATACCGTTGATTCTTTAGGGGGTTAAAAATACGGAAATTGCCACTTTTTGCTCAATTTGCGTAAGTCTTGGTAGTTTCTAATTTTAAGAGATTAAACGGCGAACTTGTGCGCCAATATCAGGACTCCGCATCAACGACTCACCGACAAGCATCGCATGAATACCGGCTTCCTGCAGCTTCATTACGTCTTCACGCGAATAAATACCACTTTCACTCACCACAACCCTATCCGCTGGGATCGCTTCATGTAACTGAAATGTTGTCGCAATATCTGTATGAAACGTATGCAAATCACGGTTGTTGATACCGATAATCTGCGCCTCTACGTCCAACGCAATCGCCAATTCTTCACGTGTATGCACCTCCACCAGACATGCCAGTGACAACGACGCTGCGACATCCATGAACGTCCGTAACTGTGCGGCTGTCAATGCTGCTACAATCAATAAGACTGCATCCGCGCCCGCGACACGCGCTTGGTAGATATGATATGGATCAATCGTGAAATCTTTCCTTAACAGTGGCACATCAACAGTGTCGCGAATTGCGCGTAGGTAGTCGAGTTCCCCCGCAAAAAAATGTTTATCTGTGAGTACGGAAACAGCAGCTGCCCCGTTTTCGACGTAAGTTTCGGCAATTGACACCGGATGGAAATCTTCGCGGATAATGCCTTTACTGGGCGACTTTTTTTTCACCTCTGCAATAAGTTTGACGGTATCGCTACCTGCGATGGCACCACGAAAATCCCGCGTCGGTGGAAGGTTTTTGACCTCCGCTTCCAGATCCGCAAGCGGTACTTGCGCCTGTTCGGTTTCCAACTCTTTCCGTTTATGTGCAATAATAGTATCAAGTATCAATCCGTTTATTCTCCTATCCATAATAGGCTAATCATTCGACATTGATTTTAGCCCTTCTAACTTCGCCAATGCTGCGCCTGAATCAATGGAGCTGTTTGCAAGTTCAATGCCGGCATCAAGATTATCCGCTTTCCCACCCGCAACAATCGCGGCACCAGCGTTTAGCACAACAATATCGCGTTTGGGGCCCTTTTCACCGCTCAAAATATTAACTGTAATCTCAGCGTTTTCTTCAGGGCTACCCCCTAAGAGTGCAGCGGATTCTGCATTCGGAATTCCGAATGCCGTTGCATCAAGCGTGTAAGTCTTGACAGTACCGTTCCGTAGTTCAGAGACACGCGTTGTTGTCGTCGTCGTGATCTCATCCAACCCGTCATCTCCGTGCACGACAAAGGCGCGTCTACATCCAAGGTTGTTCAAGACATTGGCGTGCGTTTCAGTGAGTTCTGGCGCGTAAACGCCAAGCACCTGTGCCTGCGCACCCGCCGGATTCGTCAGCGGACCTAACGCATTGAAAATGGTTCGGATGCCAATCTCTCGGCGCGGTCCGATAGCATATTTCATCGCACCGTGCAATGCCGGAGCAAACAGAAAACCGATACCGCCTTCATCGATGCATTGCCCAACGTGTTCAGGACTAATCTCAATATTCACACCCAACGCCATTAGCACATTCGCACTGCCACTCTGCCGCGTTACACCTCGGTTTCCATGCTTCGCGACCGGCACACCTGCTCCGGCAACGACAAAAGCAGAAGTTGTTGAGATGTTGAAAAGGCTCAGACCTGTGCCACCTGTGCTACACGTGTCAACAACTAATGCGTGCTTCGTCGGAACAAGCGTAGCCTTGTCACGCATGACGCGCGCTGCACCCGTAATTTCCGCTATTGTCTCACCTTTAAGCCGTAGCGCCGTAAGAAAACAGGCGATCTGTGCATCTGTTGTCTCACCTTCCATGATCTCATTCATCGTCTCAATCATCTCTGCTTCGGTTAAGTCATTTCCTGCCATAACCTGCTGAATCGCTTCTCGAATCATGTAATTTCCTCCTGGTGTTATTTCAATGTCGCGTTTGTGATGCGGGTATCGCGAGCACAGCTCGCTCCTACAAGAAGATGCGACCTACGCTAAATCTTTTCCCTCACAATTTAAAATAGTGAATGGCTATCAGCAGTCAGCACTTGGCTATCAGTTAATATCTTATGGCATTCAATTTTCTTGTAGCACCCACAGGAACTTTGCTACCACAACAAAGTAACTGAAAACCGATAACTGAAAACTGAAAACTATTAAAATAAAAACCGGTACATCGGTTGGTTCGTCGTAACCCCTATGATGCTCCATACACTGCCCACGATAAATTCGCCTAAGATCAGACCGAGAAAGAACGGGATAAGTTTTCGGTGTGCGCTCACACCACCGTGCCGAAGAATAATCCATTTGATGACGGAACTCACCAAGATCGAGAACCAAAACACGTTCATCGACCAGCTGCTGGAGATTGCAAATCCAGCAGGGTGAAAGGGCCACCAAAAGAGTCGCATCCGCATTACCATCAAGAAACCAGTGATGAGGAAGCCGACACACATTGCGACAATCGCTGGCACATCTGGTGCTCTCGGCGAGGTTAACCAACTTTGGAGCCGGTTGAAAGGTCGCCCCGCGAACCAATCACGCGCGCCTTCAATGTAAGAGATATGATAGAACGCCCAGAATGAAGCAAATGTCCCGATAACAATCGCAATGCACATCGCTATTAATAATCGTCTATTAGAAATTCCGGTACGTTCCGCTAATTTGAATCCCTCCAAAATGTGTGGCATCGGGTGCCCGCGGTAGGCACGATTGAAAAAAAAGAGATATGCCATTATCGTCAAATTGTGTGGACCGAGCAGTCGCGTCCCAAAGATACGGGGCATCATCTCATCAGGACCAATAAAGTGCAGGTCGTGTACCGGCGAACCGAGTTCCGCACGCATTCGGGTTACCGCAGTAGAAATCGCATAATAGATGCCAAAAAACACGAGGATCGCCCAGACAGACATACCCGCTGTTTTACAGAACCCGACGATAAAGATAAGACTTGCGATAAGCCCTAACACCGTGACTCGATAAGACATCGGTTCATCTGAATCGTCAACACGCGGGTCGTTTCTAAATAACTTACGTCCAACTTGTGCAAGATGCTTTCGCGTCGCTACAATAGCAATAACAAACAAGCCGAGATAGGCACCGAAAGATTGCTCATCCGTGAAAGGGAAATTCGGCATGCCCCGCACGCCTAAGGCATCTCCAAAGACGCTCTCTACCATCCAAAAAAGATAGAAAAACCAGCATGA
>JAPPDN010000425.1 GCA_028824575.1 Candidatus Poribacteria bacterium
TATAATTAATTGGGCACTCTCAAACAGTCTGAATACCTATAACAGGCATTCAGACTGGCACAGGCTAACAGCCTATGCTACAAAGATGTCCACTTATTTATGGGCTTCACTATAAATGGCAAAAGTGTGGATAACTCGCAAATGACACCGTTAAAGCGATTTGGCACGGCATTGAGTAAGACAATAGTACCAGGGTGTTGCTGTGTGCATGGTAGAATGGAAAACCAGGAGATTGTTCGGGACTACATTGCTGAGAATGGTTTTGCTGTGGGCACGGTAGGATTGAAAGGCAGTAAAATAGAAACACCCTCTGAGCAACCATGCGGTGTAGGGTGCTGAGAGAGTTTGTTGATTTGCATGGAATGGGAAATATTTGTGTAAATTGTCCGGTATTTCATAGAAAGACGCACCGGAAACGGCATGAAGATATTTAACGTTTGTTGAAGGAGGGGGAATACTTGGTCATTTCATAAGAGACAA
This sequence comes from Candidatus Poribacteria bacterium, assembly GCA_028824575.1. Lineage (GTDB taxonomy): Bacteria > Poribacteria > WGA-4E > WGA-4E > WGA-3G > WGA-3G. The sequence continues at coordinate 481 of JAPPDN010000425.1, forward strand.
CGATCTACCACCATGCAAGCAGCATGACATGACCACCACTTGGCTTGATATTGATTAAAAGGACACTATTCAAGTTCTCAGAAAGCCGCGATTCACTCTAAACGCTCGCCGATGCCACATTTCTCGCGTAACTCTTCAAGCGTATAGGTATTGATGACTTCGGCTTTTGTGAGCCATCCGCGACGGGCGACATTCAAGCCGGAGTGTCGGTGTGCCAGTTGTCGAATAGCATGTGCATCGGTATTGACCGCTAACAAAACGCCCGCGTCTTTTGCCATCCGTACAAACCGAGGGTCCAAATCCAATCGACTCGGTGATCCGTTAATCTCCAAAACGGTGTTGTTTTCTGCAGCGGCTGCAATGACCTCTTCAAGATTCAGCGGATAGCCAGGTCTGTACCCGAGCATCCGGCCTGTGGGATGACCGATGATATTGACAAACGGGTGCTCAATTGCACGGACGATGCGTTTCGTCATTTCTGCTTCGGTGAGGTTGAAATGACTATGGACGCTTGCAACAACAATATCAAGTTGCGCTAAAATCTCATCCGGAAAATCCAGAGTGCCGGACCGCCGAATATCTACTTCAGAACCCGCAAGGACTGTGATACCGTCGACCTCCGCATCTAATTCACGGACTTGCTTCACTTGTTCAAGGAGTCGTTTCTGATCCAAACCGTTTGCGACAGTGGAAGAGACCGAATGGTCCGTAATCGCAAAGTATTCAAGACCTTCTGCTTTCGCTGCCGCCACTATCTCCTGAAGTGTATTCCGTCCGTCACTTGAGTCGGTATGCGCATGTAAGTCGCCTCGCAAGTCGGCGAATTCAACGAGATCCGGTAAGGTATTGTCTTTAGCCGCTGCGACTGAGGTACTATCTTGTCGAAGCTCAGGTGGAATATAGGAGAGTCCAAGTGCTTCGTAAATTTCTGATTCTGTGATGCCGTGTTTAGCCGTTTGTGGGGCAGGACAATCAGGTAGTGCGTCAAAGTGGGCATCTGCTGGGGTCGTTAAAAATAGGGTTAGTTCGTACGTGGCAGCGGTGCAGAGATAGATAGAGACTGGAAAATCTTGGTTAATGTAGAATTGAATTACGGGGAGTGTATCGCGGACATCATCTGTCGGTTCGTTTTGACTTTTTTCCGTGAGAGATGCCCTGTTGCTGTCATACACGTGCTGGGTTTGATCGCCTGTTTTGAAAATGATTTGCGTTTGCGAGAAGGGTTCAAGAAAGGCTTGCAGCGGCGCGGGGATAACACCATTTTCAAATCGAAATGCCGTTTCGTCTTGACACTCAACAACTAACTCTATACCTCGACAGATCTCTTCGGACCGCCGTAGATGTCCTGTGAATTCGGGTTTCCGTTTTGTCCATCCATCGCTTGTTAATTGTGCTAAGTTCTCGGAGATCCGCTGTGCGATTGGCAAAACATCCCGCAATGGACGTGCTTTTTGTAGCTGCGTGCGAAACTCCAAACTCTCGGATATCATCTGAAGGGTCTTCTTCCCGATCCCCTTCATACCTCTCATCTTTCCGCTCTCCAGCAACACTCGGAGGTCCTCAAGGTTCCGTACACCGAGTTCCTGATAGAATCTACCGACAGTCTTGACACCGACACCTCGGAGTTCAAGCACTTCAAGTATCCCCGTCCCCATTTCCGCTGTGAGGTCGTCATAGTATTTGCAACGTCCGGTTTCCAGCATCTCAACCGTTTTGTCTTGGATAGCTTTCCCGATGCCGGGTGTTGCTCGGAGCTGCTCAACTGCTTTCTTATTGTAATCGGATGCATCTGGCTCGGAGGATTCGGAGGTTTCCAGTTCAGAGGGAAAGTCCGCAATTATATCAGCTGCGCGCGCATAAATTCTCGCGCGAAATGCATCGTCCCCTCGGATTTGGAGGAGGGAGCCGATAGCGCGGAACACATCACTAATCTCACGATTTGTCATATTTAACGATCTCCATTCGCAGTAATGATCGGGGCCCGTCAGGTAGGACCTACGAAGCGAATTTCCGATATGTAGCAAAACCGACGATGAGTCCGATTAGCATCTCAGCCACAATAACCGAAATAATTTGATAAATAGTAAGGAAGTGAAGACCCCCTAATTGAGATCTGAAGATATGCAGCACGCCATAGAAGCAGCCAAGTCCAGACAAGGCACCAAGTCCACCGAGGAAAAGTCCATGGACAATAAAAGGCGCGAGAAGATAGCGTCGGAACATACCGAGAAGTTTCATGAGGTGAAACTCATCGGTGCGGGCAATTGCTGTTTTCTTGATAACCGAACCGATAATGAACCAGACGACAACGAGTGTCACACCGATGGCGACGAGAGTTGTCCGTTCTGAGTCGCGCAACCGATCTCTCAGTTGTCCGTGTCCGGTTAACAAGATGTCCTCAATTTCGTCGTGTGCTTTAATCTCTAACGCAATGTGCTCTAAGGTTTTACGGGTTATTAACTCTTCGTCCACATAGACGTTGAGGGATGCTGGGAATGGGTTTACACCGCGAGTTTCTGAAAACGCCTCCTTAATCAGAACACCCAAATCCTGAAACTCGGTTTCGCCGCTCGCGAGTTTCTCAGCCTTTGAAGCATAATTTACCGCGAGGATCTGTCCGTTCTTCTCTAAGCGGCTAACCAATGTGCGTCCCATTGACTCGTCCACGGTGTCTTTTAGGAACGCGACGAGGGTAGGGGCATGCATCTTAAATTCAAACTGTCGCAAAATGAAAAAGTGGTTTAATAGCAAGGTAGCGAGTAAGGTCGTGATGAATCCGATGCCGACAATACCTATCAGACTCGAAGTGCCAGCACGTGCGATATGAGATATGGCATTTTTAAGACGATAGCGCATTTTCAGTTTTAGAGTCGTCAGTTGTCAGTTATCAGTTGTCAGTTAACACCTCGCGATGGTGCGTTTGCCATAACTGCCACAAATACACCTCTTTAACTGATAACCGATGACTGATAGTTGATAACTATTCCTCCTGTCTCAATGGATACCGCCATCTCGCAATTCAATAATGCGCTTATTACATTTCTCAGCGAGTTCTCGGTCTGAGGTTGCTACAAAGATAGTCATACCTTGAAAATTAAGGGCATCGAGAAGTGCCATAACCTCAAGCGAAAGTCGCACATCTAAGCCTTCTGTAGGTGCATCAGCAAGCAGCAATACCGGATTGTTGATAACTGCTCTGGCTATAGCTAATCGTCGCCGTTCGTTGCTGGATATCTCAGTGGGTCGTGCGTGTTGGTGATGGCTCAAACCTATTTGATGCAGAAGTTTGTTGACATTCTCTTTCGCTACCCGTGGTGCCATGCCTACCAGTTTCTGCGGCAGGGCAAGATTCTCCTGAATCGTCTTATCCACCAAGAATTTGAAATCTTGAAAGACAAGTCCTATTTTCTGTCGAAAGTAAGGAAGACTCACCTTATCCAATGTAGCAAGTTTTTGCCCAATTACACTCAGGTCCCCTGCCACGGGTAGCAAATCGGCGTATAGTAACCGTAAGAGCGTTGTCTTCCCAGACCCGCTGGGTCCTACAAGAAATACGAACTCGCCGCGCTCCACGCGAAAACTGACCTTTTCAAGCACGCTAAGTTCATCATAACTGAAGCTGACTTGGTGTACCTGTATCATTTATTTTTTTATATAATCACAATCCGGTATGCGACAACTCAGTGACACGGTTACGGTCTCACTGCCTCTCGGTTTTCTGGTTTTTTCAACGAGAAACGGGGCATTACATTTTGGACAAGTTTCAGGCACAGGCTTATCCCATGTAGAAAATTCACACTTCGGATAGTTGCTGCATCCGTAAAAGACTTTCCCACGTCGGCTGCGGCGCTCACCGAGGTATCCGCCACAATCCAGTTCAGGACAGTCAATACCCATTGGAATAGGCTTCGCATTTTTGCATTTCGGATATGCACTACACGACAAAAACTTACTTCCGGCACGGCTTACCCTAATAACCATCAGTTCACCGCACTTGTCACACGGTATCTCTGTCGGTTCTGGTTCTGGCGCAGGCGTATCATCTGTACTTAAGGGTTTAATACTCTTACAGTCTGGATAGTTCGCGCATCCGAGAAATCGTCCATATCTCCCCCATTTGACGATCATGTTTCCGCCACATTTTTCGCACTTCTCGTCGGACTCCTGTTCCATCGCTTTTCGGGCTTCATACATCTTATCGGGGGCTTCTTTGAGCGCAATTTGGAACGGTGGATAGAACTGTCCTAAAGTCTGCACCCACGCAACTTTACCATCAGCGATGCTATCAAGCTGCTCCTCCATTTTTGCCGTAAATTCAACATCAACGATATTGGGAAATCCATGAATTAGGAGATGGTTGACGAGTCTACCCACATCAGTAGGTAAGAGTCGCCCACGCTCTTTGTTCACATACCCACGATCCTGAATTGTCGAAAGAATAGAGGCGTAGGTACTGGGCCGCCCAATCTCTTGCGCCTCCAGCATTTTGACGAGGGTCGCTTCGTTGTAGCGTGGTGGTGGTTGCGTAAAATGCTGCTTCGGTTGTAATTTGCGGAGATTAAGCGTGTCTCCCTCTTTAAGAACAGGCAAAGTGACATTCTCTTCACTTGAGTCGTTTTCATCAGTAGCGGTATCATCTTTACCTTCCATGTAGATCCGCCTGAATCCATCAAATTTGATAACTGAACCGGTGGCTCGGAAAAGATAGGTACCAGCTTTAATATCAATCGTTGTCGCATCAAAGATCGCGGGATTCATTTGGCTCGCGATGAACCGCATCCAGATAAGTTCATAAAGGCGATATTGATCACTGTTCAGATGAGACTTCAATTCTACAGGGAGGCGTAAGGGGACAGTTGGACGGATTGCTTCATGCGCGTCTTGTGCGCCCTTTTTGCCACGATAATTAACTGCTCGCCCCGGCAGGTATTCTGCGCCATACGTCGTCTTGATGTAGTCTCGCGCTGCGTGGAGTGCCTCTTGGGCAACACGGGTTGAATCGGTTCGCATGTAAGTGATAAGCCCGATCGAACCTTCGTTGCCGATATCCAACCCTTCATAGAGTTGTTGTGCAACAAGCATCGTCTTTTTGGCAGTAAACCGGAGTTTTCGAGATGCTTCCTGTTGTAAGGTGCTTGTGATAAACGGGGGTACAGGTCGCTGCTTTCGCTCCCGTTTTTGGACTTTTTCGACGATATATTCGTGTGTCTTTGCGTCTGCAGCGAGTTCTTTTGCCCGCGCCTCGTCTATACGGAATCCATAATTATTAATCTCGCCTTTCTTGCTGCCAATCTTGTGTAACTTGGCAAGGAACGGGTGTTCAAGTTCAACGGGTGTAAGGGTAGCGGTGAGTGTCCAGTATTCTTCGGGTTTAAACGCCTCAATCTCTTCTTCGCGTTCACAGATAAGTCGGACTGCGACGGACTGAACTCGCCCCGCGCTTAACTCAGGTTTGACGCTACTCCACAAAATAGGACTAATTTTATATCCGATGAGTCGGTCCAAAACGCGTCGCGCCTGTTGCGCATCAACAAGCGCCATATTGATTTCACCCGGTGCTTCGATGGCATCTAAAATGGCACTTTTGGTGACTTCGTTGTAGGTGATCCGATAGATAGGTTTCTTTGCCTTTTTGAGTTCTTCAGCAAGGTGCCAACAGATAGCTTCACCTTCCCGGTCGGGATCCGCAGCAAGATAGATGTTGTCAACTTTACGTGCTTCGGTCTGCAGAGATTTTACAACCTTGCCTTTCCCGCGAATCAGGACATATTTCGGCGTAAAAGCGTTTTCGATATCAACCCCGAGTTCTCCCTTCGGCAGATCTCGGATATGCCCGACGGAGGATTCGACAATGTAATCCTTACCTAAAATCTTTTTGATAGTTTTCGCTTTCGCCGGCGATTCAACAACGACGAGTGACTTCGGCATGTTTTATTCCTATATTTGAATTGATAATTGCCCCGATGAAATGTACATCGGTTTTCGATTTAGTATCAGCAGTTTTGCCGAGATAAAAAATGTGTAACGGGCTACACTGGTGCGAATCCTTTTAACAGTGCGCAATTAGGCAATAACTACACATTTTTATTAACGACTAATGTTGATAAAGGTTTCATACCTGACTTATGAACCTGTCTATGTTAGGTAAACCCGGATTTAATTTTGGAGACTGGGAAAAGATAATTTCACTGATCAAACCGCAAAAGCGATTAAGTCGGTAAGCATTTGTTTCATATCAGTGCGGTGAACGATAGCGTCGATGAACCCATTTTCTATTAAAGATTCTGCTTTTTGAAAGTTTTCAGGCAATTCTTCGCGGAGGCTGGCAACGGCTAACGGCCCCGCGAAGCCGATTCTCGCGCCGGGTTCAGCGATAATTACATCTCCAAGCGATGTATAACTCGCAGTGGCCCCTCCAAATGTTGGATCGGTGACAACAGAAATATAAAAGACACCCGCTTTGGCATATTCAGCACAAGCGGCAGCGGTTTTTGCCATCTGCATTAAGGCAAGCGTGCCCTCTTGCATTCGCATACCACCACTCACAGAAACAATGACTAATGGCAACTTGTTTTCAAGGGAGCGTTCAATACATCGGGTGACTTTCTCGCCAATGACAGAACCGCACGTTCCACCTATAAATCCAACATCACCAATCGCGATGGCAGTCGGATAACCGCCAATTTCAGCGATACCAGAAAGCATTTCAGATTTGAGTCCTGTTTTTGCGACATCCCTTTCGAGTTTCTCTGGATATTCGGGGAATTCCAGCGAATCAATAGAGTAGAGGTGCGCGTCGTATTCCTCAAAACTGTCCGCATCAACAATAAGATTGAGTCGCTCATAAGCGCTCATATAGTGGTGGTAGTCGCAGTGTGGACACACCTTCAGATTATTGACGAATGTCTCTGCTGGTATCTGTGTGTCGCAATTCCTACATGAAATCGTTTTTGAAGTCTCGGACATTTTTTAGTAGTGGGTAGGGTGCGATCGAAAAGCACCCTCTGAAAATAGGCGAGGTCGAAGCCTTTCCCTCTACGCCGTAAAGGTCGTGACTTCCCTCGCCCA
>JAPPDN010000332.1 GCA_028824575.1 Candidatus Poribacteria bacterium
CCCCTTCTGGGGTGGATAGGGGCATCTCTGGTGCATCTGGATCGGTGTTCACGAGCAAGAGTAAGCCGCCCGCGGGGAGCACCGTTCCCGGGGGCAATGTAACTATACCCGTTCCATCATCCGTCACGATGCGCACTTCCCAGCCGTCCAGCGTGACATCTGCTTCGCTGACATTTCGCAGCTCCACCCAATCGTGAGTATCGGTGGTGGCGTTTCGGAGTTCGTTGAAGATGACGCGGTCCATCGCCAGGGCAGCAGCGATACGCGACCGCTCTTCACTGCTCACTGTCTGCAACGCATCCGCCTCCGATGCCTCGCTCTCAACGTTGATGGTAACGCTAATTGACTCCTCATCCTCCACCCTTCCATCCTCTTTCACTAGCTCAATACTGACTGTTACCGCATAGGAGGTTCTGGTAGCATCAAGTAGCGCGAGAGTCGTCAGCTGACCCGACTCCGCACCTACGCTAAACAACGTGGAGTCAGTCCCGCTAAGGGTGTAGAATATTCCTGATGTTTCATGCCCAGGGAAATGCCCTGCTTCGGTTAGTGCCCCACCTGTCGCAGCACCAAAACTATGTGCCAACACCGGCTCACCGACGTTTGTTCCTATCGCTGCACCTGCCGTGACAGATCGAGTCGTGCTAACCTCCTCAAAATGGACGTAATCTGCATTATGTGCATAACCGAAACTCACTATGCCATAGATTAAAAACATCACAGCAAAAGTGAGCACCGTGATTTTTCGATTCACAATCCATACTTTCATAATAATAAACTCCTTACGAAATTTTGGACCTAATAAGCGTTGGCACTTCAAACCTCTCGCTTCGGGTCCGGCGATTATATCAATTTTTTCATTCTTGTAATGGTTTGCGTAGACCTCAATGACAGCATTGAAAACAGGGGAATTTGCTAAAAGGCGGGTAATGTCTTTGAACATAATGCCGGGCTTCGGATAATCCGGTATGGTTCGGATAAATTTAGATAAATCGTTCATATCAGTTTCCCTCGGCACCAGATGTTACTGCTTCAAGGCGTGCCCGGCCAAGATCAAGGAGGAGCTCTGTTACAAAGACGCTATCATGGGCAGCTTTGACGTGACAACTATAACATCCTTCGCTCCCTTTTTCTGTCACATCACCAGCTTCTGCGACGAATGGCTCAGTTTTGGAGCCACGTCGATACTGGGCATACTGCCACCCATCGTGATTCGCATAAATACTATCATCCGTTTTTCTCATGACTGCGATACGCCAGACGAATGTGTTGGTGTCATCCATAATTTCCTTGACGATCGTGAGTCCTATAGGAAACAAAACTGGAATTCCAGCGTCTATAGATGCAGGTACAGCGTAAAAGAATTGATGGTCAATGCCGTCGAGATAGACAGTTCGCTGCCCGCTTCCATGCGCGCTCCCGCTGTCTTTTGCGTCTGTAAATGTAGCAGGTGGTGCAGGAAGGGGTTGTGCATATCGCCATGACTTATAAGCCGTCAAAATTTCGTCCATTATCGGATCAGGTCTCATCGGCATATCAGTCATATCCATAACCACATCTCGTGCTCTCTCACAACCTCCTGAGAAAACTACGGTGGCAGATAACACAAGTATCAAAATTAAACTGCTTTTTTTTAACAACATATTCCTCTAATCTCCTTATTTAGATTATCATCAGCCTAAAAAAATGCTAAAAACAGCATTCCATAACGGAATGAGTCGTTTTGGACTTGCAAAAGGTTTTTAAAACGTGCTTTAAACCCTTGTAAATAGTAGGTTTTCGCTTGTTTTAATTCACATAAACAATGATGCAGGCACCCACGGAAAAACTTCGGATACAAATGTCACTGGTTTGTAGTACTCCACGCCCACCACCGGATCGATCTGTTCCCTGATGTGAACGACTCACGCTCGTCATCTTCCACCTCACCGTCAAGGAGGATGGTGAAACGGACAGATAGGTTATGAGACGTGTTGTTACTAATTTCAACAGCCAAACGCGGATCGTCAGGGTCAAGGCGGAAGTCTTGGCTAAAACTCTCTGTAAGAGAAAATTCGTCTTTCATAGCATAAAGAAGTTTAGTCGTGGTGCGCTTGGTGTTTATATTGCTGTTTAAATCATTTAGTATTTCCGAAACTTCATCACTATAGATGCTTTCTTGGACTGTTGTCTCTGTAAAGTTGGTGGAAACAATAACATCCAAACTCCCAACCTCCCTTGGGGTCGCGGGGCTGGGTAAGGTAAATTCTATCTTTACGGTCGCTATTTCAGTACCTGTCATTCCCTCACCACAACCTATAAATAACAGCAATATCATCAGGAAAACTGAGAAAGAATGTGTAACGGATGGATTCAATTTCATAATTAACTGCCTTTGAATGATCTTCCGGTTGTATGAGCAATCGGGGATTGAATGGAAGAGTGGAAGCGTGTTATCTCCGAGTCTTCCAACCTACCCTGTTTCGATGATAAAATTTACTTCCTTATCAACATCTTGCGTGTCGCTGTGAAATCCCCAGCGGTTAATGTATAGAAATACACACCACTCGCAACGCGTTCGCCAAGCGCATTCCGCCCATCCCAATACACCGCACGTCCACGACTATTGTAAAAGCCCGCGGATTGAAAACCGAGTGAAAGTGTGCGAATCAACTGACCGGTTGTATCGTAAATGTAGACCGATACAGGACTGTCTTCGGAGAGTTGATAGGGAATCCACGTCTCTGGGTTAAACGGGTTCGGATAGTTCTGCAGCAACAGGTTCTGCGTCGGTTGACCGATACCATCAAGCCTGAGGGGCAAAACCGCGTTTGCCAAATGCTCAGGAGTCACTTTAAAACGCAGCGTCTGTGATTCAAAGTTTCCATCTGGCCCGATGACTCGGACTTCAATCACGTCTCCGACTTGGACGACACTGCGCCGCGTCAAATCGGCAGTTGCAGCAGCGAAGTAATCGCCTTGGACCGGAGCGGTGATTGTGCTGTCTGTTCTCAGGTTGTGGACTATGACCTGATACCCGTCAAACGTTGGTTTGCCTTCGTAGGGTTTGGGTTCTCCAACCCTACCACTGACAACGAATGCCCAGGCTTTCTGTGGCAGCACCGTAGATATGGCAGGTGCTGCGGGAGCATTTACTTTCTCAATTTGATCTGTCCACGGCGCGCCGACGAAAGCGAAGTTGCGGGTTTGTGGCACATTGACGATATAGCCTTTACCGCCTTCAATCGGGAAACCGTCGTCGGGTGCACCGGGTGTCCACGCCATGAACTGCTGAGTTGCGGCATCAAGCGTGATAATCGTTGTTGCGCCTGTCAGCGCGACAAGACTCTTAGCCGTCATAGGTGTCCAGGGTGCCAGTGGCACAGATAGCATGTTCAACCCTTTCGACAGCGCGACAGTGTAGAAGTTGCCAAAGTGATCACTCACTGCCTCAGTAGTGGGTTTTGCGATAAAGCCGTGTACGCGACCATCCGCCGATTCATAGTGTCCGACGACAGAACCGTCCTGATTGATATTCCAGCCCTCCGTGCTGACGCTGCCCGGAAACCGCAAGTAATGAAACCCGTGCTGCAGTGAGCTGATAATGGTGTACGGGACACGACCGACCGGTTTGCCTCTGCCAACAGCAGTCCCTGCATCGTTGAGACCGTGGAGGAAGAAGAATTCCAGTTTTTCTGCGGATGCAACCCCGAGAGATATAAGCCTGCCATCCGGGTTACGCACGAAGGTATTATATATACCTTCAGCATCTCGGTAGGTCCCCATCATACCGAGTGTGGAGCTCCTAAAACCTGAGTATGTTGCTACAGCACCGGGGAACTCAACGATTGTATCGCCTGTGAATGCAAGATGAACACCAGAAGGATCTATTATATCACCCGTTAGTATCCCCGTTGCATCATCAATAGCGTATATGAACGTCTGGGCGGCACCCGGAAAATCGTATTGCTGCAACTCGCCATTTTCTAAGATGACACCGTGGTAAAGACCATCGTTACCCTCGTAGTGTCCGGCAGCTCGCCCATCGTTACCCAGCGCATAGAAATAAGTGTTCAGCGAGCCCGGGAAATCATAGGTGGTAAAAACGCCATCAATGAGCGTAAAGGCGACATCTTTTTCACCATCGGGACTCCGCGTGTAGCCCGCATAATCAAAAAAGTCGCTACTTGCTGTTAAGGCTAAAAAATCTACTCCCGGAACATCAATGCTCTCAAAGATATAGTCAAAGCTGACCGGTTCAAGATCGTCGACGGATGCAGCGGTGTCGTCTATGGGTTTTGCGATAAACCCGTGTCTGCGTCCATCGGCTGAATCATAGTGCCCGACGATAGAGCCGTCCTGATTGATATTCCAGCCCTCCGTGCTGACGCTGTCCGGAACCTTAAATTTCTGTAGCCCTGTCTCGAATAATGTGCCGATATAGGTACTTGGAACATCATCCACGTGTTTGAATCGGGCAACGACAGCTCTCGCATCGTTAATACCGTGCACAAAAAAGTATTCCAGATTTGCTGCTTCGGGAAGGTCGAGAGATATAAAGTTGCCCGCCGGGATACGCACGTATGGATAATATATACCGTCAGCATTTACGTAGCTGCCTACCAAAGTACCACTCGCGTTCACAAAATCCGCGAATGTTTCCAATGCGTCGGGGTACTCAATGATTGTCTCCCCTGTAAAACCGCGGCGAATACCAGAGGCATCTGTAAAATTACCCGTCAGTGCCCCCGTCGCATCACTGATACCATAGATCTCTGTTTCAACAGAATCCGGAAAGTTGTATTCCCGCAGTTCACCATCTTGTAGGACGACACCGTGGAAAAGCCCGTCGCTATCCTCGTAGTGTCCGGCGGCGTTCCCATTATTACCCAGTGCAAAGAAATACGTGTTTTGCGAGCCGGGGAAATCGTAGGTCGTAAAAACGCCATCTATGAGCGTAAAGGCGACATCTTTTTCACCATCCGCACTTTTCGTGTAGCCGGCGTAATCCTCAAAGTCGCTGCTTGCTGTCAGTGATAGGAAATCTACACCGGGAACGTTGATCGTTTCAAAGGTATAGTTCTCACTGGCGGATCCAATACCAGGGCCATCGCCGACTTGTGCAGGGGTGTTAATTAGGAAAAAGGCATTGAAACCTATCAACAATGTAAACGTGTAAAACAAAAAATTATTTTTAATATGAGCGTGCATAACGAAACCTCTCCTATTCTTTTTGAATCATCCAGACATCCGTATACTGATGCAATTTTCGCTTCCCATCCACAACACGAATATCTGTGTTAAAATCAAACGTTTTCGGACCAAAGTCGTATCTGTCCATTTCAGAAAAGCAAATTGCAGCGCACTATTTCTTGATATAATCTGAACGCAACGCAAATGTCCACTTTACCCAGCTGCCTGCTTTGTTGTCAAGTTCAGTCTCAATTGCCATTATATCTGCCAATTGCGCATACGCCTCGACCTCCACTTGGTTCGCAAACTCCAATTCAACAAGTCGGTGTGGCGATTCACCGTAATAGTTGTCATAAGCGGTGATCGTTTTCAGTTGCGGCGGGTCGGTCAGCAGTGGAGCAATCGACGCGACCCAGTCCAAATATGCCTGTTTCCCGCTGAATGGATAGTTAATAAAATAAACACTTTTAACCATCCAATCACCTTCCTCGCCTGTTGAATAGTCCGAACGCTGGATGAAGGTGTGTGCGGTTACATCGGTTGCGTGATTCGGAAGGTTTTCGAGTATGGCGGCGATCTCTGGACGGTTCAGATAGGTCGCCATATCCAAGAAACTCTTGAAATCAAACTCGACGAGCCGGTTCGGACTCATTTCTGGATCCTCATTGTCGTAAGATCTTATTCGAGCGACCTCTTTGGGTGCCTGCAGCGTTGGGACAACGGATGCCACCCATGCAATATAGGCATCTTTGCCACCCTCCGGGTAATCAATCAACAAAACAAACTTCATTGGAGACCCCGTTTCCATTGTCATCTCAGTCATCGCATCGTCCATGGTGGCATCCGTTGGTGGTGTGGTATCAGCAACCATATCCGGTGCCCTGCCACAACCAACAAGCACTACGATTACCATGACAGTTATAAAAAATATGTTTCCTAATTTTAATGTCATCGTTGAGTTTCCTTTAAAAATCGCAATAAGTCAACAAGTCGTGATTTGTTGTCCCTCAAGGTTTCTTACTTGATTCTAAAACGTTCTACATAGGCTCGTAAGTCCGAGTGATACGTCAATTCACTCATATCATATAGATACTTTGCTTTGTAGCGTGTGAAGTACGGATTACTCATATAGCCCTCTAATTCTTCTGTTAACGCCTTAACGTTATCTTCAGTGAACCCCAAATCGGACATTTCATGTGAGCGAATTTTGTAATAGAGTTCAGCCATTTTGAGTTGAGACGGTAACATCCCTCTCACTTTTCGACCATAAAACGCATAAGAATAATTACCTTAAAGAGCCCTTCTCATTTTCAATAGTTGCTGAAAGCCGATAGTCGGGAACCGATTAAAAATAATAACCGAAGTTGAAATTAATGCGCCAATGCCATCTGTTATTGCCGTTGGCACCCACGTGATTCACGCCTGTAAGGATATTTCCGTAGACATCTTCAGTGTTACCGACAAAAAAATTGCCATCGGAAAGTGCGAAATCACTATACACATACAGCGCGCCTAAGAGTGTCCAACTCGCACCGACCGTTATGAGGGTACTCGGGTTGTAATCATCCACGGTTTTGAAGATAGTACTCCACTCAGCATAAGGCGTGACACTGTCAACCCATGAGATACTTGAAGTATCTATACCGCCATATCGTAGCGATAGGGCAGGTATTAATCCTTTGGAGGCGACAGGCCATGCAAAGTCGTAAGCCCCCATCGGGATTAGTTCACCGGTGCCCCAAGGGGTTTTGTCAGTGATATTATGCGCATAGTAAGAGAACTGCGAAAAAAGGGTGAAGTCTGCGAACGAGTTCTTCGCATGCGCGGAAAGGGCATAGTGGCTCCCACTGTCATCGTCCCCGACATTTGTCCCTTTCAACAAGCCGTATTGCAGGGATACCCCGACATCAGCGATGTTCTCAAGGGCATAGATTGCACGGATATTAAATTGATGTTGCTCATCATACCCGTTTTCACCGGCACCCCATTCAACATTTCCCTTCGCATCAGCTTTTTCTTCCCATTTGACGATGTCATAACTGTAGCGAGAACTCGCCAGACTACCATACTTTATCAGCTGAGGATCACTCATAGGGTAGTAGCCTACATCAAGTGTCAGTTTATCAAGCGTGTCAGTCCATCTGATGCCTAAGTCCATGTCATCAGCGAGTCCGACATAAAAATGCTGGTCAAAAAACCAACTCGTAGAGACCCCGTAAGCAGTCGGGCCGAAGGGGACCCGCACAATCCCCGCCTTAAGTGTACCGAAATCACCAAGATTGTACCCTAACCATGCTGTGTGTATCATGCTGTAGCCATCATACCACCGGTATTCAAGCCGACTGATGATG
>JAPPDN010000548.1 GCA_028824575.1 Candidatus Poribacteria bacterium
CGGAACTTTCGAGGAAGTAGAGGAAAACATCCGCCGTTATATGGAGCAAGGCTATCGCTATGTCCGCGCACAGGTGGCAATACCCGGATATTCCACTTACGGCGCAGGCGGTGGAAAGCGAAGTTCTCCTGCCTTTGAGCCGACTCCTTATGTGAATACCATCATCAAACTCTTTGATCATCTGCGCACAAATCTTGGCGACGAGGTCGAACTCCTCCACGATGTACATGAGCGTATCCCACCCATACAGGCGATTAATCTCGCCAAGGGGCTTGAACCCTATAATCTCTTTTTCCTTGAAGACCCGTTTGCCCCGGAGGACGTTGATTATTTCCAACTGATGCGCCAGCAGACAAGTATCCCTATCGCTATGGGAGAATTGTTCAACAATCCGAATGAGTATGTTCATCTTATCAAGGACCGGCTTATTGACTTTATTCGGGTACATATCTCACAGATCGGTGGCATTAGCCCTGCGCGTAAGCTTGCCGCATTTTGTGAATTCTTTGGTGTGCGCACGGCATGGCACGGACCGGGTGATGTTTCCCCTGTCGGGCATGCTGCCAATGTTGCGCTGGATCTGGCATGCTATAACTTTGGGATTCAGGAGCAGCACGTTTTCGGTGAGAATACCAAAGAGGTCTTTCCTGGGTGCCCCGAAATTCGGGACGGCTGTTTTTGGGCAAATGATGAACCCGGACTCGGTATGGACCTAAACGAGGAACTCGCGGCACGCTTCCCGTTCCCAGAACATCCGCTCAACGGCGGTTGGGCACCGGTGCGTCGGATGGATGGTACAGTTATCCGCCCTTAGGTGAATCGTAGAACTGCTCACAGTTTGAAACTTGTCAGAAACCCGCTTGCAACAGCAGCAAGCGGCGCGAAAACCCAATGGTTAAAACCATGAAATCTATTGTTTATGCTGCTTTTGCACTCTTAGCGGGTTTCGCATACGCAGAGATCCAATTTACGCGGGTGACTGACGAAGCAGACATCCAATTTCGTCACTTTAACGGGGCGACCGGCGAAAAACATCTCGTGGAGACGATGGGTGGCGGTGCTGCTTTCTTTGATTACGATAACGATGACGACTTGGATCTCTATTTTATCAACGGGGCATCTGTACGAGAGTCGCGTATGGACTCTCGGGACAATGTAGGAGGGGTTTTTAACCCCGATGCCCTACCGACAAATCGACTCTATCAGAATAACGGTGATGGCACTTTTACCGACGTGACGCAACACGCTGGCATCGGGGACACCGGTTACGGCATCGGTTGTTGTGTCGCCGATTACGATAACGATGGTAACTGGGATCTATTTATTACCAACTTCGGAGAGAATATCCTCTATCGAAACGATGGTGATGGCACTTTTACGGACGTGACAAGCGAGGCTCGTATTGTTGGTGAACCCTGTTTCTCAGCTGGATGTGCTTTTGCCGATTACGATAACGATGGCTGGCTTGACCTCGTCGTTGTCAACTATGTATTGGTTGATTTAGCGTCCGCTCCAGATTGCTCGCAAGCCGGGATACCCGCGTATTGCCGTCCAGAAGACTTTCCTCCGGCATCAGATATCCTCTACCGAAACAATGGCGATGGTACCTTCACCAATGTAACGCAGGATGCCGGACTCACCACACTCGGCAGAGGACTCGGCGCAGTCTGGATGGATGTTGATAATGACGGTTTTCCTGATCTTTACATTGCCAATGACCGGGAGCCTAACTTTCTCTATCGGAATAACGGCGATGGCACTTTTACGGAACTCGGTGAATTGCACGGCATCGCACGCAATGAGCACGGCGACGTTGAAAGTAGTATGGGTATTGATACGGCGGATTACGATAACGATGGTGATTTTGATGTCATCCTCACACACTATCAAGCCGAAACAAATACGCTTTACCAGAACGACGGGAACGGGGTCTTTTGGGATGTCACCGCGCAAAGCCATCTGAGTGAACCGACACTCCTACCCTTAGCATGGGGTACAGGCTTCGTCGATTTTGACAATGACGGTTGGCTGGATCTCTTCTTTGCGAATGGTCACCTCCACGATAATATTGAAGAATTGGAAGAGATTGGGATCTACAAACAGCAAAACCAACTTTTCCGCAATAGCGGCGACGGGACATACGCGGATATTTCTGGTATATCTGGGGATGGTATGCTAATCAAGAAGTCCAGCCGTGGTGCAATTTTCGGCGACTATGATAACGACGGCGATCTGGACATCCTTGTCACGAACATTGCCGATACACCGGATCTACTCCGGAACGATACGCCACCGACGCATCATTGGTTAGGCGTTAAACTTGTCGGTGAAAAGTCAAGTCGCGGCGGGATAGGTGCGAAGATAACACTTCAGAATGGCGACACACACTTACTCCGGGAAATAAAAAGTGGAGCAAGTTATCTCTCACAAAACCCGCATCGACTCTTGATTGGGTTGGGCACAGCAGATCAGGTTGACAGGATAGTTGTCCACTGGCAAAATGGCATTCAGGATGTCATTGTAAATGTCCAATGCAATCAGTGGTTGACAATTCGAGAAGGTAAAGGTATCATATCAAATTAAGTTGATTGCTTAGACGAGGTTGCTAAGTCTTAATTTTCCTACAACTTTTATGGAGGAAGATCTAATGGATAACAGATTTTTTGTTATGATCCTTAGTCTTGTTGTCACGCTTATGCTGGCTGCAAGTCCGTCTGCACTCGCTAAAGTTGATCCGGACACCGTTGTCGGCATGTGGCTGTTTGAGGAGGGCGCGGGCGATGTTGCTAAGGATACTTCCAAGACTGGAAATGACGGGACCATTGCCGGACCCAAAAAGTGGCGCGATGGAAAGTTTGGACAAGCCTTGGAATTCAATGGCAATGATGTCTACGTAGAAGTAGAATCCAACAAGAGCATTATTCTTGAGGAATTGACGATTGTCGCATGGGCAAACTTGGAACCGTCGCAAGGCGCGCGTTGGCAATCTATTATGATGCGCGGTCAGAATCCACGTAACTATCTGTTGGTTGTGGATAGGGATAGCCAAAAACTTCAGCTGAGTATTACAAAAGGTGCGCCAGGAGCATGGGCGGGTCCGATTGCCGGTCCCGTTATCACAGGCGATGGATGGCACCACCTTGCAGGTGTTATCGGTGAGAAAGCCGGTCTGGTTATCTATACCGACGGTGAGGAAGTCGGCAAGCAAGCGTATGCAAAGCCGAGTCTCGATGCCAATCCAGCTCGAATGCGGATTGGAGATGGATCAAACGGTGGACACCAGTGTGAAGGGTTGCTTGATGAAGTCGCACTCTTCAATGTTCCACTTGAGCAGGACGACATCAAAACCATCATGGAAAATGGACTTGAAAAGGCAACAGGTTTGTTGGCGGTAGAACCCGAAAGTAAGTTGACAACAATATGGGGGAAACTGAAAGCTGGCTTGTAGTTCCTCTATTTCTCGCGCTGCCGGATTTCTGCTAAACCTTCTTGATAGAGCGGATTATCAGGCGCGAGTTCAATCGCCTTTAAAATCGCTGTTTCTGCTGCGTCGTATTTCCTGATCTTATAGCACAACCACGATAAGGTGTTGTAATAAGGCGCGGAATCGGGTGATAATTTTGTCGCGTGGCGTGCCAATTCAACTGCTTTTTCCAAATTCTGATTGTGTTGTCCATACAAATAAGCGAGTCCGTGGTACGCCATCGCCGCTTTCGGTGCGAGCATAATAGCCCGTTCGTAGTGCGTCTCTGCCTCATCAAACTTATTCTTCGCCGCATAGAGTGTACCAAGCATTGTCAAGGTTTCTGGCAAATTGGCGTTAATCTCAAGCGCGCGGTGGAGCTGCTTTAAGGCGTTCTCCGCGTCTCGGTTCTGCATGTAGGCGATACCGAGATTGTGATAAATCTCTGCTGTCTCTAAGCCGAGGACGATAGCCCGTTCGTAGTGTGGGACTGCTTGTTTTGGGTGTCCTTGCTCCAATGCAACTCTGGCGAGTCCAGCGGACACTTGCGCAGTATGAATATCCGATGTGCTATATTTACCGATACGCTTGAACGCGTGGGTTGCCTTTTCGTATCTTTCGTGTTTGAGATAGGTATTCGCGAGTTGGAGGAGTGCCTCGGCTTTTTCATCAGTATCCGCAACGAAAACTACTTCAAGTTGTTCCTGGATTTCTGTGTCCGCCGCTTTTAAAGCACGGAACCGCTGCATCGCCTTTTCAGTTTCGAGTCTATCGCCAGTTTGCTGGTAGCATCGGGCAAGTTGATAGTAGGCATTCGGCATCGTTGGCGTTAGTGCAATAGTTTTCTGATACGCAGCAATCGCCGTTTGCCAATCCTGCTTGCGGCTGTAAAGGATGCCGAGGTGGTAGTGTGCCTCGGCAAGATTTGGATCTTCCGCAATAGCGTGCTGTTGTGCGGTAACTGCCTTCTCAATCTCTCCACGTCCTGCATAGATTCTACCGATGTTATGATGTGCCTCGGCAATACCTGCCATGTCTTGCTGAACCACTTCCGTATAGCGTCGGATTGCGTCATCAAACTTTCCCTGTTGGTACGCGATATAACCCAAACCTAACAGTGCTTGTACCACTGCGGTCTGGCTTTCCACGTTGTCTTTTTCACTTATATCCGAGGGGAGTGCTTCTTGGTAGGCGTGGATGGCTTCCGTGTAACGACCAAGTTCGGAGTAGGCGTACCCTAAACGGGCAAGCGTCTTTGTGTTTTTCTTTGCAGTGGTGAAATGTTGAACGGCTTCTTCGTAATTTTCCTGTTGGAGTGCCGCCTCCCCGAGTTCGTAAGCGTTTTATCGCTATTGCACCTGACAGGATAAAGTAAATGGGTTTAGTCAAACCCTAACCGTTTGACCTCTGTCTGGAGGGAGATTCCAGTCTTTTCACGGACCTGTTGTTGGATATGTGTGACTAACTTCAGTACATCTTCTGCTGTTGCATTATCAAGGTTGAGGATAAAATTCCCGTGTACTGTGGAAACCTCTGCACCACCAATACGATAGCCTTTCAATCCGCTGATATCAATTAATCGTCCTGCGGAATCATCGGGTGGGTTTTTGAACATGCACCCCGCATTCTCTTCGGCGAAGGGCTGTGTTGCGATTTTCTGCTTGTAGAACGTTTGCATCCGCTCTGTGATGGTGTCAACATCTCCGGGTTCAAGTGCCAGCGTCGCACCTGTAACGCAGAAATAGGTATCCAAACCGCTGTGTCGGTATTCAAAGTGTGCTTCTGCGTGCGTTAAGTTGATAAGTTCACCAGTGTCAATCATGACCGTAACGTTTGTAACGACATCTCCGAAACTGCTTCCCCATGCACCGGCGTTCATAATCAGCGCACCGCCGACAGAACCGGGGATACCGAGCGCAAATTCCACACCGCTCAACCCACGTTGCGACATTGTTTTTGACAGTGCTGGTAGCGCAAGTCCTGCACCTACTGAAACGATGTTCCCGTCCACTTCCAATTTCGCCAACTCACCGACTAACCTGATACCGATACCTTTGAAACCGGTATCGCTCACCAGCAGATTGGACCCGCGACCGATGACCGCAATCGGAACGTCCCACGCCTTGTGGAAACGTGCCAATGCCGCCAGTTCGGAGCCCGTGCTAACTTCAATATAAGCCGTCGCTTCACCACCTATACCGAAGTAGGTATGTTTTGCGAGCGGTTCTCTAAACCGGAGCCGTGAACCGGGTTGCGTTACAATTTCCGGCAGTGCCTCTTTCCAATCCATTCGCCCCTCCTTTTCTCTCTATTATAGCATATACAGTGGTGGGTGTCAATGTCTGTGGAGAGAACAACAGAGCCATTCAGTTTTCGGTTTTTTCGGGCATTTTCGCGAAGGGATCGCGAGCACAGCTCGCTCCTACCGGGAAGAGAGGTGTACGAAAAATCGGAGTTATGTGACAATTGAATGGCTCTGAGAGAACAAAAGGCATCAAGTCTCATACTTCACGTTTGCGAAAAAGAAAAAACGAACCTTTTCCGAACACATCTGACTAAAGATGCGAAACCAAAATGTGAACGCCTTTGAAATAACATTGGTGGTATTCACACAACTCAAAATCTTATAGGAGAAATGAAAATGAAGCAGAAATTTTTTGCAATCGGTGCAGTCGCAGTCCTCGCAATCGTCGGAGTCTTTGTTTTTGAATATGCGACGTTGGCACAACGTCCAGACCGGAATGCTCAGAACCAACAACGTGGCAATCGTCAGGGTGGTGAACGTGGAAACAGGGGTGGAATGCCAATGACGAACTTTGTGTCCATTGTTGAGAATTCTTGGATAGATCTGACCTTTGGCGTGAAAGTAGACGATGAGACGCTCGTCAAGGCACGCCCTGTTTATCAGGAAACTCACGAAAAAATTGCATCGAAGATGAAAGAAATACGAGAAGCTGATGACATGCGCGCAGCGGCGAGAGAAAACCAGTCCTATATCATAGATACTGGCAAAGCGTTCCATGCGAGCCTCAAAGAAATTTTGACTGAAGAACAGTTCTCTAAACTTAACCAATTGCGGAAGAAACGAGATGCAGAAATGCAGCAACGTATGAACCGCTGGCGTGGTGGTGAACGCGGTGGTGAGCGTGGTCGTCGTGGTGGTGGTAATCAGTAATCATCGTTTAGAAGCAGCCGCGTGTTTCATTCACGCACTCATATTGTGGGTCGGGCGTTTTGCCTGACCCTTTTCTTTTTGAGGCAAAGTATGCGTGAACCAACTCAGTACGAAAATCATCTGCCATTACGTTCTTCGATCCAGCGGAGAACCAGTTCACGGTTCTCGGTGTTGCCGTATTGTTGAAACCAGTTCGCGAGTTGTTTACCAGTTTCAATGAGAAGGGGGTCCATCTCTTCAGATTTAGATTTCAATGCGGATTGATATTTTTCGAGTGCCGCATTCGTCTGTTTTCGTCTGACTAAGGTGAGGGCGAGGGCACATCGGACCTTCGTGAGAATATCGATTTTTATTTTATCAAAACGGTGCCGGATCAGCTGTGATTCTAACGACAATAGGTTCCTGAACGCTGGCATATTAATCGGATCTTTCTGGAGGACGGTTTCAAAGCCTGCAAGCGCATTCTGGTGTTCACCCTGCACGAGATAGAGATAACCGAGGGTATTGTAAATTTCGGTGTTGCGCTTGGATTCCGGGATCCCTTCAAATTCAGCGATAGCGGCGGCGTACTGCCGTTGTCCCATAAGTGCATTCCCACGCCGGATTCGGAGGTTAATCTGTTCCTCCTTCGCTTGCGGGTTCTCCGGTTCTTGTGCCAAGACACGGGACACCTCTATGGTAGCACGCTCATAGTCGCCCGCTCCCTGGTAGGCGTTTGCGAGACTCAAACGTAAATTTAGATCGGTCGGCGCGAGTTGGAGAGCCTTCTGAAGCAGTTGGATCGCTGTGATATACTCCTCCGTATCGCTGAGGCTTCGCGCATAATGGTGATAAGCAGCGATGAGATTATGGAGCGCGTGCGCTGCGTTCGGGGTAATATTGTAA
>JAPPDN010000424.1:0-5851 GCA_028824575.1 Candidatus Poribacteria bacterium
TGAAACTCGGTTTGATCCAAGCTTCAAACGTCGCTGAACCCATCTGATTCCCAAAATCACCAAGATTTGTCAAATTCACATAATCGTCCAAACCATCAAATTCCAAAGCATCCTTCATCCGTCCAGCAACGACCCTCGGATCCCCAACAATTGTCGCATCATTTTTGCCCCAGACATCTTTAACCGTGTTATCAGCAATGTCTTGCCGATCAAACGTCCAATAACTCACGAGTCCGTCTGTCACCACCTGCTCAGCATACCCGCTGTGCCAAAGCGAAGCAACAGTTAACATGGATACGAAGAGATAGATTAACTTCTTCATGGTTGTCTCCTTAGTAGGTTATTCTCGTTGTGATCAACGACCAAATTTCACGGACTATCATTTTCTGCCTTTTGTGGTCTCGCGAAATCAACATGAACACCCTTCTTGAGGAACACCGTCCACCGCTTTGGCGTTCTATCTCCGGCGATGCGATCAATCTGACCTGTCGCACGAATTAGGATCGTCTGTTCCTCCAGTAAAGTTTCATTCATCTGAACAACCGTCTCATTTTCACGCGGGTTTTCAACGAGTCCGGCGACGCTTACAATCCTGTCGCTTGGCGCAGGAAGTCCTGTCGATTGACTGGTGATGTCTACCACCCCGTTTGTCCCGTATAACGCACTTGAATCGTTCCATTTCAAAACACGAGTCGCAGCGTGTTGCTCAATGGTCGCACCTATGAGATCATCTTGATACCCTTCAATCGAGATCCAATCACCGACTTCCAGTTCCTGTTCCGCAGGTGTTAAATCCCAATCAACCTGTTTAACCGCTGGCAGCGGTGCTGTTTCTTCCGTTTCTCCTGCTGCTACCGATTCCTGTTCGGGTTGAACTTCCGCTTCTTCTACTGCTACCGATTCCTGTTCGGGTTGAACTTCTGCTTCTATAATTTCATCTGTAGGGGCGGTCTCCTGAACCGATGCCGCTGTTGGTGCTGATACTTCATCATCTGCTGAATCGGATACAGACACCACTTGTTTGGAATCTTCCGCTAACCCTGCCTCGCCTGGCGCAAAAATATACAAAAAAGCCGTCGCCACGAAACCCAAAGCAGAGATACTTAACAAGATAAAGAAAGCAAACTTAAATACCGTCTTCATAAGCCTCTCCTTCCTTTCAGGTCCCTACTCCGTCCGCAACCTCGGATCCAGGGCATCACGGACAGCATCACCGAACAGATTCGCAGGCAGCACCAACCCAAACATAAAAGCAAACGCTGCAGCGAGGTTCCACCACACAATCGGATCGCGCGCAAGTTCCAAACGCGCCGTGTTAATCATGTTCCCCCAACTCCCCGTCGTCGGATCAACACCGATCTGGAGGTAGCTCAGCAACGCCTCTGTCAGCACCAATCCACTAAATCGTAGGATAGCAGTAATCAGGACGATATGCATGAGATTCGGAATGATATGCTTGAGAATAATGAGGCCACGCCGCACACCGAAGGCTTCAGCGGCTTGGATGTACTCCAATTCTCGGAGTTTCAAAGTTTCGCCGCGCAAGATACGACACAACCCCGTCCAACTGCTGATCCCCATAATAAGACAGAGATTGAATAAACCTTGTCCAAACAGGAGCATGAAAGCGACAATGAGTAGGATACTCGGAATCGAAGCAAGCGTAGCATAGATGTACTGAACGGCATCATCTACCCAACCACCGAAGTAACCCGCAATCACACCGAAAAGCATAGCGAACGGCACAGCAATCAGTGTGGTAAACCCGCCGATAATGAGACCTGTACGGACCCCCTTTAAAGCACGATAAAAGACATCGCTGCCGACCTTATCAGTACCCAAAAGATGTGTCCGCGGATGTTCAAGCGGTGGATAATCCCGAATTGTTCGACCATCAGCGGTTTGAACGTTGGTCTTAGCATATAGGCGTGTTGCTAAAGGCGCGGAATAGGTTTTCTCGGTCCGTTCGCGAAGCGGCGTGCAAAGCCTATCAAGCAGGCTCAAACTTCTCGGTTTATAAACGACAGCACCGTCCTCGTTTCGGGTAAGCACTTGATCCGTCTGACGTATCAACGGGTCGCGCCATTGGATACTATCCAATACGCCGATGAGGAGATATCCCAAGAGGATGAACAGACAAACCATGGCAAGACGGTTGCCACGTATCTGTCGCGCGGCATTCCGCCAATGCTCTTGCCGCGCGGCGTATCGGAGAAGCCACCCCGCAGCGACAAGGCATGCGATAACGATTATATTCTGATACGCATTGGAATGCCAGACCCAACTCAGTCGGTCACCGATTCCGATGCCTTCAGTATCTACTCCCAATAAAAAAATAGGCATGTTATATCAGTTGTCAGTTATCAGTTACCAGTTTTCAGTTAAGAGGTTATTGGTTTGACGAAGTTATCTTTTAAACTATAACCGCTACGATAGCCTTTAAGAGATTTTTGGAGCAGGAAACGTTCATATATACGACCCGCTTAACTGATGACTGAGTACTGATAACTGAAAACTAATCCTCTGATAACTGAGTACTGAAAGATTTTTCGCAGAAAAATCGTACTGACAACTATTCCTGATATACTGCTTCACGCGTGTGAAATCCATCTTTAATGACAACTTCGTCGAGATTCGCTTTGTCAACTTGGATGGGTGTAAGCAGAATGGATGGCACGTCAATTTTACCGTTATTCACTGTCTGTGTGGCTTCAGCGAGCGTTTCACCTTTTGCGAGTGCGACAGCCGCTTGTGCCGCCTTTGTTGCAATAAGGTGAATCGGTTTATAGACCGTCATCGTTTGTGTGCCTTTAACGATCCGTTGACACGCCGCAAGCTCGGCATCCTGTCCTGAAACGATTACACGCCCCGCCAGATTCTGTCCTGCGAGTGCTTGAATAACACCACCTGCCGTGCCGTCGTTAGAGGCGACCACAGCATCGACCCTATTGTTCGTCTGTGTCAACACCTGTTCCGCCTTCTTCAGCGCATCACGCGGATCCCAATTGACCGCCCAATGTTTGCCCTCTGCTACCAATCGGATGTCGCCACCGTCAATCGCGGTTTGCAAAGCGCGCATCTGCCCTTTCCGTAGAAGTTGCGCGTTATTATCTGTTGGCGCGCCGCCGAGCAAGAAATAGTTCCCTTTCGGTTTTTGGCGCAGTAGATATTCGGCTTGTAGATAGCCGACTTGTTCATTGTCGAAGGAGATATAGAGATCGGGTGAACTCTCGCGAATCAACCGGTCATAAGCGACCACTTTGATCCCTTCTGCATGCGCAGCTTGAACGATTTGAGCGGCAGCGACGCTATCCTTCGGAATAACAACGAGGACATCCACGCCCTGCGTGATCATGTTCTCTGCTTGCTCATTTTGTCGTCGTTCATCGCCATCGGCAGATTGGACGATAACTTCGGCACCCAGCTTTTCCGCTTCAGCCGTGAAAATATCCCGATCCTTCTGCCACCGTTCTACACGCAACGAATCCATGGACAAACCGATTTTAATCTTCTGAACAGCAGTATCGCCTGCTTCTTCATTTTTCTTCGGCGCACTCGGATCCGCGCATCCGAATAACATGACGAGACACACTGTCAAAACGCAGAAAATGGGGAGCAATTTCCGATAAACCTTGCTATTAATAGTCGAGCGGTATTTCATATAACACTCCTTTCAAGATTTACTCTTGTTTTTCTTCAGGGGTATCTGCTTCAGCGGTAGTCTCGCTAACGACATCACCGATTTTCAGAGGCTCCGCTATTTCAACGACGCGAAAAACGGAGACCTTACCCGTCAGGATCTCGGAGACCGCCAAGGTCCCAATTTGTTTCGGTACGTACGTCAGAATTTCACCGGTATCTATATCTCGAACCGGTTTGCCCTTGGTAGAGACAGTAAATTCTTGGTTGATGGCTATCCCCTTATCGGAGCCGATATTGACGTAGATCATATCCGGGTTTTCATTATCGAGATACGTAATCTTCCCTTTGACCGGGCCATCCGTTAGCGTTGAAGCGGTTTGCGCGCCTTTTTCGGAGGCTGCGGGTTGCGGTTCCCAACGGGTAATGAAGTTCGGTCCAATGTTATCTCGGAGTGCCAAAACCACTTTGATCAGTGCTTCATTCGTCACCATGCCGAAAAGTGTTCTATCGTATTCAGCACTTGCAAACTGGATTTCATTCAGTTCTGTCGGCTTAACAATCGGACGCGGGTTCTTTCGCTGCTTGTCCGATGTCTGACCAAACGAAAGATTTGTCCCTTCTTCTGTTACACTTGCTTCAAGAGAGGCGAATCTTGTGCCAGCGTACGAGTGATCACGCGTGGCGGAAATCCGAGGTTCAGCAACGGCATCGCCCGACGCATTGTAAAATTTCATATTCAGTTGGATCGTTACACGGTGTAGCGACCCGCGCAGAATGACAGGAGCCGTGTAACTTGCCGTGCCTTGCCGTGCTTCGCGTCCGCCTTCCCGCAGCGTCCGAGAAGCGTTGGTGCGGAGCCGTTCCTGATTAAACTTTCGAATATTACCTAACACAATTACATCAGCATTGAGATGTTTAGCAAGTGTAGCGCGCTGCGCCTGATCTAATTTTTTCAAGCTATGTCGCGAGAGCGTCATAAGTGCCATAGCATCTAAAAGTTCGTCTTTGGGAATCGGTTCATACACGTTCGTTTCCACTAACTTCCGGTTGAGAATTTTGGCGAATCCTGCCTCCAAGTCCCATCGTTTTTTTGTGCTGAAAATATTGCCGATAAAACTGGGTATACAACCACATCCCGTCGGAGAATCAAAGCGGCTGTTGTCCTCAAAATAGAGCACCGCAACCCGTTTTTTCGGTGTGGCTTCACTAACGGCAGCAGTACTAATGATAAAACCTAAACTGAATCCTACCAGCAATAGATATGAGAAGAAGCGTTTCACTGTATTTTTGCCTCCTTTTCGTTTACTCACCTTCACGGTTATAGTTTAACAGTTGTTTCAACATTTATCAAGAAAATTTAACTGCAAAGTAGTAGGCACGCTCCGCGTGCCGTAACATCCGAAAACTTGTCTCTCTACAAAAGACTTGAAATGTCTCAAAACATTTGGTATCATTTCTATGAGTTAATGCGCACCATCTACAAGCCAAAACTGGCTATACAATATACAAACGAAAAAGGAAGTTCTATGTTTACAATCAACAAATCTATGTATCGCAATTTACGACAGAACATATCTATATTATGCCTCGCACTCGCTATATGTGTTGCACCTTACGGTTGTAGCGATAAACAATCGGCTGAAAAACCGGAAACAGATAACACGGTTTCTCAGGAAAAGGAATGGCTCTCAATCCTCGGAGGCACGATCGGTGGTAGTTTTTCGCAATTCGCCGGAGGCGTGCGTCAAGTCGTCACGAAGCACGAACCACATCTGAAAATATCTGTTGACGGCTCCGCAGGTTCTGTCGAAAATACGCGGCGTGTGAACGAAGACCCGGAAGCCCTCGGTGTCGTTTTTGCCGCTGAGAGTTATCTCGGCTATCACGGCAAAGATATTTTCGCAGAAGAGGGACCGAAAACCAATATCCGTGTGGTGACGCTGCTCTTTGTCGCCTATGACCAGTTCTCAACGTTAGCGAACAGCGATGTTCATCAGTTTGAGGACATCGTTGGCAGAAAAATCGCCGCAGGCGCGAGCGGTTCCGGTACCGCACAGACATTGGAACGATTATCGAAATTAGCGGGTATCTGGGGCGAGTTCACACCGATTTACAAGGGCGGCACCGCAGCCGCCGAGGCACTTCAAAACGGACAAGTCGATGGATTCCAGTGGCTTGTCAGTGTGCCGAATAGTGCCGTTATTGAGTT
>JAPPDN010000424.1:5861-7487 GCA_028824575.1 Candidatus Poribacteria bacterium
TGAGTTGACAACGATTAAATCCATCCGGATGTTGGATCTTGACACACCTGCTAAGAAGTACGGCTTCTACGAGAAATACCCGTTCTACCTCTCTGGATCTCTGCCTGAAGGCGCGTATGAAGGCAAAGTTAAACCCGTAAAAACTATTTTGATGCCAACGCTACTCATCGCACACAAAGATGTCAGCGAGGAGACGATCTATACCATCCTAAAGCACGTTTACGCACCGGAAGGGCATCAGGCAATGCTGCTCGTAAATCAAGCAGCAGCAGATATGACGATAGCAAACGGGGCAAAGGCATTTGTAATTCCGCTACATCGTGGGGCATACAAATTTTGGAGTGAACAAGGGATTGAAATCCCAGCCCACGCAATGCCCGTGGATTAATCGTTCTCAAGTTTTAATTTTCATGTAACCCTCCTTGTTGACAACTGATGGCTGATAGCCGACTGCTGATGGCTGATGACTGATAACTAACAAAAATTTGACAAATGCCATCTTTCATGATATAATATTATGCGGTTGTGTTTGCAAATATACACATGCTATTGAGAGCGGTGCATGCGAACAAGAGACTACAAAAAGTTTGGTTATTAGTAAAGGGATAGGAAATCATGGTACTGAAAACGAAAACCTATTTTCCGAAAACGGATAAAGACATTAAATGGTATGTGGTAGACGCGGAGGGGCAGGTGCTCGGGCGTTTAGCATCCGGCATCGCACACGTACTGCGCGGAAAAAATGACCCGCGGTTTACGCCCCACGCCGATTTAGGTTTTCGCGTTGCTGTTGTGAATGCAGAGAAGGTACACGTCACGGGAAACAAGCGTGAGCAGAAAACTTATTTTCGGCATAGCGGCTATCCGGGCGGTGATAAATACCGAACCTTCAATGAGCAGATGGAACTCAAGCCAGAGGCGATTATCATGGATGCCGTCAAGGGCATGCTCCCCAAGAATAGCCTCGGCAGGCAATTAATGAAGGGACTCAAAGTTTACACCGGACCGTCTCACCCGCATCAAGCACAGGAACCGGAAGTCTTAACGTTTTAATTGAGTTGAGGTGCCGCCATCGCAGAGCGTGCCTACAACCTACCTCATAAATGGTAGGAGGGGTTTGTAACCCCGATTGACTACCTCATAAATGGTAGGAGGGGTTTGTAACCCCGATTGACTTTGGAGAGTATGAGCAGTATGGCTATTGAACAATTCTGGGGAACCGGTCGACGTAAAACCTCAGTGGCGCGGGTCCGTATTATCCCCGGTGGTGAAGTTGGGATTATCGTCAATAAGAAACCGATTCAGGAATACTTCCAACGTGCCGACCACTGGCAGGCAGCGCAACGCCCGATTGAGCATGTTGAGAAAAGCGGTGAGTTTGCTGTACTCGTCAACGTAAAAGGTGGCGGGCATACCGGGCAAGCTGGCGCGATTTCACACGGACTCGCACGCGCACTCGTTAAAGCTGATGAATCCTTGAAGTCTGCCCTGAAAAAAGCAGGGTTTTTGACTCGCGATCCGAGAATGGTCGAGCGGAAGAAGTACGGGCAAAAAGGCGCACGCGCACGCTTTCAATTCCCTAAGCGTTAGAATTGTCGGCTCCCTCGCACATTTTACAGTTGGTCG
>JAPPDN010000326.1:0-2271 GCA_028824575.1 Candidatus Poribacteria bacterium
ATCACGCCTCTGTTGGTAAGTGCGCTGACGAACAACCAATCAGCCACTACGCGTTGACATTTTGTTTATGTATTGGGGGAAATTGGTGAGTCACTCGTGAAGCGAGGTGAATCCGATGAGATGGTAGTAAAACCGCTCCTCGTTGCATTGCAGGATTCCGCCGCAGATGTCCGACGCAACGCCGCTGACGAATTGGGTGAGATGCGCGCGAAATCACCGGCGGCGGTAACCGCATTGACACAGGCACTCGAGGATTCTTCTAAAAACGTTCGTAGTGCCGCGCAAAAGGCGATTCGACGGATTGAGGCGGCGAAATAGTGTTTTGCCTAAAACGTTTAGGACTTACGCATTCCCTCTTAAAGTCCCCTGATAAGGGGGATTTAGGGGGTTTAAAGGATAAAATTGCCGCTTTTTGCGTCTAAATTTCTAATATTTGCTCAATTTGCGTAAGTCCTAACGTTAATGAGAATCAATTTTCTTCCTATTGTCAAACAAATAGGTTTTTTTATGCGTCTAATACTATTAATAAGTATTTTAAAATAGTATATGCTGAAATGTTTCTGAACAGGATGTGAGACATAAATCGTCAGGTAATTTGTTAAACTTATTTGTCGTTGATGCGTCTTACTTGTCAACTGAGGGAAATGACTTAAGACAAATTTAGAGAACAAATAACACAAAGGCTACCGCTCGCGCGGGGGAAAATTCCCGCCAGCATAGAGCGTTCCTGTTATGCAAAACACACAAAATACAACTTCGGTTGTTGAGGTGATGCGAGAAGCATCTCTTCGCTCTGAGCAAGACTATACAGACATCGTTAGAGAAATAAACGAGACGGGCGCATCTGAAGCCGCGATCCTTTCCAAGCATGGTGTGTCACCTGACCTCCTTGCCCTTGCTACAAAGAGTGTTGAAGCGCAGACACCTCTCGTTCAATTGGAAGGCGTTGATCCTGAACCTGATACACTTGAAAAGGTGTCTCCAGGGTTTGCCTACCGCAATAAAGTCGTCCCTATTGACCTAAATGGCGATGAACTCACCGTCGCAATGGTGGATGTCCTGGATGTCGTCCTCATAGATGAACTTGAACTCATCACAAACTGCCGGGTTATTCCTGCACTTGCTGATGAGGCGGACATTGACGAGGCAATTATCCGTCTCTATGGACGTACCGCTGAGAGCTTACTCAGTGCTGGTATCAAGGGCCCCGTCGGTGCTACTGAGACCCTCGAACGTGAAACCATTGACGACTTCGGGATTGATGAGAAGGATCTTAGCCAAGATCCGACAGTCATACATGCCGTTGACCAGATGATTATTGATGCTGTCCGGATGGGCGCAAGTGATATTCATATTGAACCCTATCCGACACAACTCAAAATCCGATTTCGTGTTGATGGTGTGCTTGAGGATCAACCCCAACCGCCTGCCTATTTACAATCCGCAATCACCTCCCGTATCAAAATCATGGCGGGGATGGATGTTGCTGAACGCAGACGGCCTCAAGATGGAAAAATCAGTAGACGGATCGGCAGCGTCGGAAATCGACAAATAGACCTTCGGGTTTCCACTGTCCCCACTGTTGCAATGCTTCATGGTGAAAGTGTTGTCCTCCGTATCCTTGACCGGCAGTCTATCGACTTTGGACTCGCTGAACTCGGATTAACTGAAGACAATCTCCAACTCTTTCAACGCATGATCCGCAAACCACACGGTATCATCCTTGCCACCGGTCCTACAGGTAGCGGAAAGACAACATCACTTTATGCCTGCCTGAAAGAGATCAACTCACCGGATGTTAAAATCATTACCCTTGAAGACCCAGTTGAATATGAATTGGAGGGTATCAACCAAATCCAGGTGAATCCCGATATTGATTTCACCTTTGCTGTTGGACTCCGCCATATCTTGCGTCAGGACCCGGATAAAGTCTTAGTGGGTGAAATTCGTGACTACGAAACTGCAGAGATGGCGGTTCATACGTCGCTTACCGGTCACCTCGTCTTTAGCACACTCCATACAAACGATGCTCCGGGTGCGATCACGCGGCTTATTGATATGGACGTTGAACCGTATCTTGTTGCTTCTACAGTGG
Organism: Candidatus Poribacteria bacterium; assembly: GCA_028824575.1. GTDB lineage: Bacteria > Poribacteria > WGA-4E > WGA-4E > WGA-3G > WGA-3G. Next base: position 2,096 of record JAPPDN010000326.1, read on the forward strand.
AAGGTATCATAGCACAAAGGCTCGCACGCCGTGTTTGCCGCGCGTGTTGTGAGATGTATACACCCGACAGGCATGAATTAGCCGGGCTTATGGGGAACGGTCATAACGGTAATGGCAACGGTGTCGATATTCCTGATGACCTTGAGATTCCGCGAGCAGTCGGATGTAAAGAGTGT
>JAPPDN010000326.1:2281-7484 GCA_028824575.1 Candidatus Poribacteria bacterium
TGATACAAAGGTAGAATTGGTATTTTTGAAGTTTTGCTGATGACTGATGAAATTCGTTCAATGGCACTTAAACAAGCATCGACAAATGAAATTCGTCGCCTCGCAGTCCAATTGGGCATGAGAGGTTTACGTGAAGACGGATGGCGCAAAGTCACCGCCGGTTTGACAACTGTTGACGAAGTTATCCGGTTAACGCAGGAAGATGAATTTGATTTTGGAGAAGTTGTCTAAACTGTTGACTGTTTTTTTAAGTTAATCCTGTAAGGTCGATTGTGGAGGCAAAGGATGCCGTTATTCCGATATGAAGCACTCACACACGGCGGCGGTAGCGTAAAAAATACACTGGAGGCCGACTCTAAAGCCGAACTGATTTCTCGGTTGCGGCAGATGGGGTATTGGCCAACGGATATTGTTGAAGAGACAGAGCAAGACGCTCCAACCGATGTTCGCAGATGGCTTAAAATTAGGCGCAGTGGGGTTAAAGCCGCAGACGTTGAGTTCTTCACCTATCAGTTGGCAACACTGGTGAATGCACATGTCCCGCTGCGGCGTGCTTTGGAAGTTGCCCTCGGACAGATCCAGAATCCCGCGCTTAACCGCATCGTCTCCCAAGTCGCTTATGATGTTGAACACGGGGCAACTTTTCACGACGCACTCACCCAACACCCGAAGGCTTTTTCAGACCTATATGTTAACATGGTGAAAGCAGGGGTGAGCGGCGGTGTACTCGGTTTAGTCCTCGAACGCCTCGCAGAATTTGCAGAACGCCAAAGACTCCTCAAAAACGATGTTATCTCAGCACTCTTTTATCCTATTATCTTGTTGACGCTTAGCATTTCCGCTGTTGTCGTACTTATGATTCTCGTCATACCGAAATTCACTGCGATGTTCAACGACCTCGGTGTCGAATTGCCATTGCCAACACAAATCCTCATTGGTACTACGGATGCCTTCCAGACCTATTGGTGGGTCGCACTCGCCATTTTCATCGTAGGCGTGGTTGGCTTCAGACAATACCTGCGGCTTGAAACCGGTAAAATCTGGTTTGACCGGTTGAAGCTCAAATTACCACTCATCGGACCCATAATTAGTACTTTTGCCATTGTCCGTTTTACCCGAACGATGGCAACACTTTTGGAGAATGGTGTACGCATGCTGCCCGCCCTCCAAGTCGTCAAAGACACGATCGGAAACAGGGTATACAGCAATGTTGTCGCCGAAGCAGAAATAGAGGTCGAGCAGGGTTCTACCCTCTCCCGTGAACTCAGTAAAAGCAACGACTTCCCTGAATTCGTTACCCACATGGTGGCTGTCGGTGAGGAGTCGGGTGAACCTGTTCACATGCTCAGTAAACTCTCTGAATACTATGATTTAGAAATAAAAAAGAGCCTTGAACGCTTAACGACTTCCATCGGACCGCTTGTCATCCTATTGATGGGAGTGATAATCGGGTTTATCGCTATCGCGATGATCCTCCCGATCTTTGAGGCGAACCAATTACTAAGCGGCTAATATGCTTCTTAGGTGTCAAAAAGCACCGTATGAAAATAATAATATAGGAGAATAATTAAATGTTCATGCAACTAAAATCCGATGAGTCCGGATTGACCCTGATCGAACTAACGATTGTTATCGTTATCTTAGGGATTTTAGCGGCCTTCATCGCACCGCGTGTGATCAATGCCCCGCAGCAAGCGAAAGTCTCGAAGGCGCAAACAGAGATTAGCGGTATGAAAACCGCGTTGGAACAGTATGCTATCGCAGTCGGTGAGTATCCGACAACTGAGCAAGGCTTGAATGCCTTGTGGCGCGCCCCGAGTCCGGCACCACCGAACTGGGACGGACCTTACATTGGTAGCCCGAGTTTCGAGGACCCATGGGGTAACCCGTACGTCTATCGGCAACCGAGCACCCATTACGGCTATGACTATGACCTCTATTCAATGGGGAAAGATGGCAAAGTGGGCGGCACTGAGTTAGACGCGGACATCACCAATTGGGTTGAAGAGACAACCGGAGTCTATTAAAACAGTGATGAGAGCAATAAATAGGCGAGATTCGCGGATCTCGCCTATTTCTCAATTCCAAAGTGGTTTCACGATCACGGAGTTACTGCTCGTTTTGACGCTGATCGGCATACTGTCGGCGATATCTATGCCAACACTGAAAGGGTTCGCTGCAACGCGTCGGCTGAAAGCGTCAGCGTATACAATCCGCAGTCTCCTCACGTTCGCACGGGATATGGCAATCACTGAGCGAACGGCACACTTGGTTGTCTTTGATCTTGACAACGGGCGGTGCTGGCTCGCCTCCAGTGAGACGTTTAACCCGAGTACCCCACTCACGTCCGCACTCACTGCCCAGAATTCTACGGCTGTCGCCGCATCCCGGACCAACACAAGCGGGAACCCGCTGACAACAAATTCTGTTCAACAGGAGACTTTGACCCGTACGGGCGGTATCTTGGGAGTGCCTTATCTGATGGAGCGAAACGTCACATTAGCAGCTATGGTGACCAATCGCAACGGTCGTACGCTTCAAACTGATTCAGGTGTCGAGTTCGTCTACTTCTCACCGAATGCAACCTCTGAAGAAACACTCATCTACCTCCAAAACACACGCAATCAGATTATGTCTATTGCTATTGAGACCGCCAGTGGACGCGTGAGTGTACGCCAACTTCCTTCAGGAGAGGTTGAGACGTTAGGGTTTGAAACACCAGAAAACTAATTCGCCTATAGTTTCGAGTCGGGATGTAAAGTATGAAGCAGCCAATTAAACAGTTGAGGTCAGCCGAAGAAAACGGTTTTACACTTGTTGAGATACTCGTGACATTAGCAATTTTGGGGGCTGTGCTACCCGCGCTTTTGCATGCCTTTGCTTCTGCTGCACGTAACCAAGGGCTTTCGGACAATAGTACGACGGCGCTCTATCTCCTTAAATTTCGGATGGCAGAGATTGAGATGGCAGGTTATCCTGATGTTGGTGAGGAGACAGGCGAATTCGGTAATAATACACGCTACCGCTGGAGTTCTGCCGTTGAGGATATAGAATCTGAAGAAGTTGAAAACGTCCGACGGGTTCAAGTAACCGTCACATGGCAGCATAGGAACCGAGAACGTTCTATGTCTATGAACACCTATGTCGCTGACCGACAAAAGTCAGAAACGCAGCAAGGACAACAGCCGGGCGGCGGTCGATAACCGTTTCTTCGTTATTTCAACGGGGCACCGCAGACATGAAAATTCAAAAAAAAACCACCAACACAACTCGTGAGAGTGGGTTGACACTCATTGAAATGCTCATGGCAGTTAGCATTCTCGTTATCATTGGCGGGTCAGCGTATTTCGCTTTCAAAACAGCGGTGGATGCCTACCATCAGACGGAAGAAAAAATATTAGCTGCTCAGAGATGCCGTTTCGCGATGGATCGGCTTGTGACGGATCTCAAGAACATGCAGGTCTCACTTCAGGAACCTGAGCTCGTACTCTACACACAGGATGGACCGAGCCAATCCGGCGATAGAGACATGCTGAGTTTTGTCACCCTTGTCAAGACAGATCCCGATCCGTTTTTGGAGCAGCTTTCAAGTTTTCAAGCGCAAAATGCATCACAAATTCCTTTACCGCTTCTAAGCGATGTCCAACGTGTGGCTTACTTTGTTGCTGCGGAGCCGCAACCCGGTCAATCCGCGCTGGGTACTGAAAATTTTCAGGGTGGTTTCGCAGGAGACGCGAGTACCGAACAAGAGGGCGGGTACGCACTCTTTCGCGTCGCAACTACAACGCTCGATCCAGAGGTTGTTATTGGTCCCTTCTTACAGACAGGCACAGTACCAGAAACAGACGAAAACGGGGAACCGATTTACGTTGACATCGCAACGCTCATTATTGGACTCGCTAATTTCGATCTACAATACTTTGATGGGGAAGCAGAGGCATGGAACACCTCATGGGATGATACCGAAAGTCTTCCGAGTGCTGTACAGATTCTGATAACTGTCCAAGGCGAAGCGCAGAAAACTGTAAGTACAAATACCACACAGTTTGGCACCCAAAATCAACAACCTGTAATGCCATCAAACAGTATGACCCAATCAACGATGGTGTATCTCCCGGCGAGTGCTACTGCTGGCGGTGGTGCCGAAGGCGCACCTCAAGGGGGACCATAGACCATGTTCCTGAGAAAAAGGTTTTCCGATACACTTTACAAAGAACAGAATGGCTTATCCCTTGTTTCAACGCTCTGGATACTTACCATTCTCTCTATTTTGGCTGCACAGCTGCTCTACTCGATCCATATCGAGCAACGTACCCAACGGAATTTTTTAGATAGGGCGAAGTATCACTATGCCGCAAGGGCAGGCTTTGAGTGGACACTCGCTGTTATGCGCACAGACCAGACCCCTTTCGATTCACTCGGTGAGAGTTGGGCTGAACCTATTCAAGGACAGGTTGATGATGGCGTGCAGGTCGGAAATTTCTTGAACTATCAGGTGACCATCACCGATGAAGCCTCAAAGGTCAATATCAATACTGCTGATGTTGGGCTCATCAGTAATTTGCTGGCACAAGTCGGCGCTTCGCCGGATGAACCGCTCACCCAAGAACTTGCCAACAGTATTGTAGAGGGGCAGCCGTACCGAACCGTTCGGGATCTTGCACGAGTAGATGGGATGACCTCTGAGATTTTGTACGGCACGCAACAAATGGCAGCGTTTACACAAGGCACTACAGACCCACAAAGCACGTCTACGAACACGGTTGGCGGACCGCCAACGGCAGCTGGTACTGGCAGCCTTCAAGCAACTACAACAGAGACGCAGCCCGGATTGGTGGATTTAGCAACTATCTATTCACTTGACGCAAGCACCGATCCAAATGGCGAGTCGCTCGTTAACGTCAATACAGCGGACGCAGAGCAGCTGACGCAAATTGAGACGCAGTCCAGTCAAGGGGGCGGGCAATCTGTTTTTTCTCAGGCTGAGGCGGAATCCCTGATTCAGCAACGTGAGTTTGACAGATTCGCTGCACTCATAGATGTAAAAGCAGTCTCCGATGAACTTTTCAACAACATTCAAAACCAAATCACCACTGAAGATTACGGTGGAAATGAAGACGATGGAGAAACGAACAATTAACAAGGAAACTGACCGCCGCGCCAAGGGGGCGGACAGGGACCACAACAAGGCGAAGAGGGACAA